>JBBSDV010000007.1:0-36396 GCA_038240335.1 Dehalococcoidia bacterium | reverse complement strand
CCGCAAAGCCCCGTCATTGCGTGTATGTTGCTCGCGCTGCATCATTCTTTCGCGCTACGGGTGCCGGGAATACGAGGAGCATCATGCCAAACAGCTTCAAAGTCGGCGACATCGACGTCACAGCGGTATCCGATGGCGAGTTCCACGTGCCCGCGACCGCGTACTTCGCCGGCACGACGGCCGAGCAGTGGGAACCGCACGCGCGCTTGCTCGATGACGCAGGAGTGCTGACCTTCCCGCTCGGCTGCTTCGTCGTGCGCTCCGGCGACCGGACAGTCCTTATCGACACCGGGATCGGGCCGTTCAAGTCGGACGCCTGGCACGGTGGCGAGTTGTTGGGCGAACTCGCGACGGCCGGCGTCACCCCGGAAGACGTCGACGTTGTGTTCATTACGCACCTCCACGCCGATCACTGCGGATCGGCCGCGCTGCAGATCGATGGGGAGATGCGGCCAGCGTTCCCTAACGCTACGTACCGATGGACGTCGACCGAGCAGACCTACTGGAGCGGCGAGCTGCCTGCCGGATCTGTCGCCCGCAGGGATGTCTTTGCCGCGGTAGCGCCGCGCTTCGAGGCCGCGGATGGCGGCGCATCCATCGCGCCGGGCGTCGACGTCTATTCGCTGCCGGGACATACGCCCGGGCACGCGGGCATCGTGCTCTCGTCGGGCGACGCGCGCGCATTCATCCTCGGCGACGCGATCAGCTGCCCGGCGCAGCTAACCGAGCCGGAGTGGTCCGGCCTCGGCGATGTCGACCCAAAGCTCGCGCGCCGCTCGCAAGAGGCGCTGGCGAAGGAAATCGAAGGCTCGACAACACTGCTGGCGGCAAGCCACTTCCCGGGTCTGACGTTCGGCCGCGTCCTTACTGGCGAGGGAAAACGATACTGGCAACCGGTGTAGTCGTCTCCTACCCAGCAAACGCACAGCAACAGCGTCATCCGCATTCGCGGCTTCAAGGTAGCCGTCGGGCGTGTCGCGACGCGGCAGCGGCGCCCTGCCACGAATCTCGTCCCACTGGCGATCGGCGCTCGTGCAGATTCGAGTTGGGGGACATTCTCGGTCCGCGGCTACCAGCAGATTTCATGCACTCGCGCCGATATGCCCTGCCTTGACAGGCGTTTCCTTTCTCGAAGCAGTGACTGCACGTCAAGCACGGGTATGCCAACGACCCACCTGACGCGAGGAGGAAACCCCGCCCATGCTCACCGATGTCCGTCCCGCCCCCGATTTCATCTCCGAACCGACAAGCGCCGCCGAACTCGGTCTCGATCGCGGCATCTTGATCGACCTCGCGCTGAAGTCGCTGTTCTATCGCGGCCGGATGACCCGCATGGAACTCGCCGACGCGCTATGCATCGCTGGTTCTGCGACACAGGAACTCCTGCAGGCGCTCTCGCAGGACAACCTCTCCCACGTCCTCGGCTCCGAAGGCGGGAGCGGCCCGTCGCATTACGTGCATGCGCTTACGCAGAAGGGCCTCGACCGCGCGGAGGAAGCCTTCGCGCGGAGCGGATATGTCGGTGCTGCACCGGTGCCCCTCGCCCAGTACATCAAGCAGGTCGAGGCGCAGGCGATCGGCGATGCAGCGGTGTCGCCAGAGCAGGTACGGGCAGTCCTCGGCGACCTCGTGATGCCGGAAGAGACCATCATGCGCGTTGGCCGCGCCGCCTCGTCGCGGCGCTCAACACTGATCCACGGCCCCTCCGGCAATGGGAAATCGACGGTCGCCCGCGCCCTCGGACACGCGCTGAGCGGCTCTATCCTAATCCCCCACGCGCTCGAGATCGCCGGCCATGTCGTCCATCTCTACGACCCGTCGAAGCACGACATCATCCCCGAAGCGGTAAGCCACGGGCGCGCCTCCATCCTCAACTCACGCTTCGATCGGCGTTGGGTACGCATTGCACGGCCGGTGGTCTGGGCGGGCGGCGAGTTGACGCGGGACAGCCTCGAGCTAATGCACGATGACTCGACCCGCATCTACGAGGCGCCGCTGCAGCTCAAGGCGAACGGCGGCACGCTGATCATCGATGATTTTGGTCGCCAGCAGATGCCCGCGGTCGAGCTTCTCAATCGCTGGATCGGCGCGCTCGAGGGCGGCATTGATCACCTCACGATGCACACGGGTCAGACCGTCGCCGTGCCGTTCGACGTACTCGTCCTGTTCTCGACGAACCTCGCGCCGACCGCGTTGGCCGACGATGCATTCCTCCGCCGCATCCGCTACAAGATTGAGTTGCAGAACCCTTCACGCAAAGAATTCCTCGCGATCTTCGAGCGAGAGTGCGAGCGGCAGGGCGTGGCATGGAGCGCGCCGACAGCGTCATACCTGATCGAGCGCTGGTATCTCGCGCAAGGCCGCGAGCTGCGGGGCTGCCACCCGCGCGACCTCTGCGACGCAATCGTCGACGCGAGCCGCTACGAGGGCACGGAGCCGGTACTATCCGCCGAGGCGCTCGAAGAAGCGTGCGCTACGTACTTCCTGCAACCGGCAGCGCCTGCAACTGAGTCCTAGACAGGCGGCACCCTGTCCGGCGCTGGGGAGCGCGCGGTCGGACGCGCGCGTTCCTCGGTGACGGATGGCTGAGGCGCATGCGTTATCCTGAGCGCGGGCGATTCATCCCACCGCTGATTTGAACTCTACTGCTCCCACGTTTACCACCGTCGACGCCGCCATGAGCGGGCATCCCGCGATAGACGTGCGGGATCTTGCATTCGCCTACGGCGAGCGGCAAGCGCTCGCCGGCCTCACGTTGTCCGTACCGGCCGGCTCGATCTTTGGGCTGCTGGGGCCAAACGGTTCCGGCAAGAGCACGCTGCTCGCGATGCTAATCGGCCGCCTCAAGCCGGATTCCGGTTCGCTACGGATCCTCGGTCAGTCGCTGACGCCGAAGCTGCGCGGACGGATGGGCATCGTCTTCCAAGAGCCGTCGCTCGACGCGACCATGACGCTGGGCGAAACGATGCAGTTGCAGGGCCGGATGTTCGGGCTGGCGCGAGCGACCACGACTGAGCGCGCTGCTGCGTTGCTCCGTCGCGTGGGTCTCGACGAGCGGACATCGAGCATGACGTCGACGCTTTCCGGCGGCATGAAGCGCCGCCTTGAGCTTGCCCGCGCGCTTCTCACCGACCCCGAGATCGTCTTGCTCGATGAGCCGACGCTCGCTCTCGATCCCGATTCCCGCCTCGCGTTGTGGCAGCATCTCGTCGAGGCCAATGCGAAAGGCACGACGTTGCTGCTCGCGACGAACGACGTCCACGAGGCCGAGCGTTACTGCCACACAGTCGCCCTCCTCGACGGGGGCCGGCTCGTCGCACAGGGAGCTCCGGCAGACCTCAAGCACGGGCTGCGGCGCGAGGCAGTCCGCGTCGAGTGGAAGGACGACCCCGCGGGAGATGTGACCGCGATCGAAGGTTGGCCAGGGGTCGGGCACGTCCGCCTCGCCGGCCGCACGACGCACATCACGACAGACGAAGCAAGTCCGTTCCTGACACGTCTCTTTCAGCAGTCCGGCGACCGCATCCACAACGTACAGATCGAGGAATCGACGCTCGAAGACGTCTACTTTCAGCTCGTCGGCAAGGGGATCGGCGCCCGCGCCGCGAGCGAACCGGAGGCATCCTGATCGGGTCCGTCGACGCCGTCCTTGCGCTGCTTGCTCGCGACCTTAAGGCGTTTTTGCGGTCGCGATCGCAGCTATATTCGTCGGTGCTGTTCCCCTTGATGCTGTTGGCCATTCTCGGCACGGGCGTGAACGACGGCCTCGACCCGCGCAAGATTCATGATTATGTCACCTTCCTGACCCCGGGCATGATCGCGATGACGGCGGTCTTTTCGTCGACGTTCTCAAGCGCCACCTACTATCAGGATCGCGATTCAGGGATGCTCAAGGTGCTGTTTGCCTCACCCCACTCGCAGCGAGTGGTCCTCCTCGGAAAGACGCTTAGCGCGGTCGTGATCGGCGCCGCTCAGGCGCTTCTTGTGCTCGGCGTTGCCGCCGTCATCCCGGCGATCCATTTTCACTGGCAGTACGGCATCGCGGCGAGCATCGGACTGACGGTGTTTGCCATCGTGCTGCTCAATCTTTTCCTTTCTGGGCTCGGACAGATGCTCGCATCGCGCATCAAGTCGATGCAGGGGTTTCACCTCGTGATGAACCTGGTGCTGTTCCCGTTCCTGTTCTTCTCGGGCGCGTTCTTCCCGCTGCAAAACCTGCCGGAGTGGCTCAAGATCCTGGGGCGCCTGAACCCACTCTCGTACGGCGTCGACATGATGCATCTCGCGGTATACGCGGAAAGCTCCGACGGCTACTTTGGACTGCCTCTCGACTTCGGCGTACTGACGCTGCTCGCCGTCGCCGTGTTCTATCTCGGAACCAGTCGCAGCATCACGCCGGATCGATGATGACCTCGGTGCGTCAACTGCTACTTCGCGTTCGCCGTGCGGGGTTCTATCGTGATAGCCAAGTTGCCAACGCCATTGGCGAAACATCTCCGTGACTCGGAAGCCACCAAGGCCGCACGCTGCACACCCAAAAAGTGCCAAACGATTACATAATGCCCGCATCGCTAGACGCGCGTTCACGGCGCTTCTCGCCGCAGCGATGATAATTCTGGCGTCGTGCGGTGGCTCGTCATCGACCGAGACGCCCGACTTCCCGAAAGTCGTCTCGCTCGGCAAGGGGGAACTGTTCCCGACGATCAACAATGGGAGTCTTGGTGTAGGCGAGAATCGCGTCAGCATGAGCGTCCTCGATCGGGACGACAACCATGTCCTCGATGCGTCGCTGCACGTCCGATACTACGATCTCAATGGCAAGAAGCCGCAATTCGCATCGGAGGCCGACACGCGCTTCATCGGCACGCAACTCTCGTACGTCGACGAGCAGTCGGGCGGCGAGAAGACGCGTACGGGCGAGGACGGCGTTTATGTGACGATCGCGACGTTCAACGAGGCGGGTGATTGGGGCGCTGAGATCACAGTGACGCGCGCGGGGCGCACGCTCGCGCCGATCCCGTTCCGGTTCAACGTGCAAGAACACGCCATCGAACTCGGCGTCGGCGACGCGGCGCCGGCCAGTATCCAGCCGACACTGGCGACGGTAAGCAGCATCGACGACATCGACTCGTCGTCGCCGCCGCGGCCGGCGATGCACGACATCACGATCGCCGACGCGCTCAGGACGGGAAAGCCGCTCGTCATTGCCTTTGCTACGCCGGCCTTCTGCCGCTCGCGTACCTGCGGTCCTGTGATGGACACAGTGATGGATCCGCTCGCCGCCCGATACGGCGCCAATGCGATCTTCATCCACGTCGAACCGTATGTACTGCGCGACCTACGCGAATCGAATATCGAGAACCCAATTCCGGCGACGCGGGAGTGGCGACTGCAAAGCGAGCCGTGGGTCTTCGTGGTCGACCGCCAGGGCCGCATCGCCGGCAAGTTCGAAGGCATTATGGCCGCCGACGAGGTCGAGAGCGTGCTCACCGCAACGACCGGCGACTCGGAACTCCAGACCGCGCCAACGAGCGCGACATCGGCCCGCTGAGGTTGAGCCGTGCGACAAGTTGCAGCACTAGTGCTAACGGGGGCGGCTAGCTAGGATAAGTCGGCTTTCAACATACGACGGGGCCCGCCGAGCGCAGGCCTGAATCGCAGTGCAGGTGATCATGGAGTACGTACAGACCGTCCTCGTGCAGATCGCGGCGACAAAGGTTGACGAGGCATCCGGCCCGCAAGGCCTCCTCTCCGAGCTCGAAGCCCACCGAGACTTCGCATCCGCGCAGCGCGGTTTCCTCGGCATGCGGATCACGCGCACGGCGAATCCCGAGGGCAATGTCCTCGTCGTTACGGAGACACGCTGGTCGAACAACAACGCGATGGCCGACTACTCGGCACTCAAGAACAACGCCGCCAGCATCATCGGCCGGCACGAGAGTGAAACCGTTCCCGCGAGTCTTCAGGTTCATCGGATGGAGTCGCTGAAGAGCGAGCACGCCGAGTCGCCCAATCGCATGTACGACCGGCTTGCCCTGCCGTTGCTGATCCCGATCGGGGTCCTCGCGTTCGCGCTGCTCGTCATCTACGCCCTTTCGCGCATCTACCTGATCCTGCCGTCCGACGCGGCGACGCCAATGGCGGCGGCGATCGCGATCGGGATCCTTCTCATCGCCTGGTATTTTTCGAGCAACCCTTCCGTGCCACGCTGGCAGATCGCGGGCGTCGGCGTGCTGGTGCTCGGATCGCTCGCCGTCGCGGGCACAGCGGCGGCGGTCTATGACGACAACAACCACGAAGTAAAGGTCGCCGAGGGACCGCAACCGACGGCAGCCGTCGGCGCCCAACCCACCCCAGGCCCGGCGGGAGCGCCGGTCATCGACATGGAAGACAACAAGTTCGTCGATGCCGACGGCAACGAACTCAGCACCGTCAGCATTACGGGCGCTGGCACCGATGTCACGATCAGCGTGAACAACAAGGGGACTGCCATCCACAACGTGCACGTCGCGGCAAGTGGGAGTTTCGAGGCAGCATTCTGTAAGGCGAACGGCCCTGCGCCGTGTACGAAACCGGCAAGCGTGCCCGCTGGTTCCCCGGCCACGCTCCTCGTGAATCTTCCGGCTGGCAGCTACGATTTCCGCTGCGACTTCCACCCCGATCAGATGAAGGGCAAGCTCGAGGTCAAGTAGCTCCAAGGCCGTTCGAGCGTTTGGCTCTGGTTACCGACGAGTAGGCAGCACGCCCCGGAGGCGGTCGGTGCCAGTGGCCTGTTGGTACGGGGCCGTTGGCGTCCGACATCGACACAAATTGCCAGTCGCCAAATACGAACTACGAACCACAGACTCAGAACTGAGTTACACGCCGGCGAAGGCTGTGCCCGACAGGAGCATGGCGACGAGCATGCCGCCGGCGATGAACGGCGCATACGGAATGGGATCGCCCTTGCCGCGGAGGCGGCTGGCAAGCAGGATCGCGGCGGCGAGGCCACCGGAGATCGCCATCACGAGCATGGCCGGCACAACGAACGTCAACCCCAATGCGAGTCCGACGAAGAACGCGAGCTTTACATCGCCCATCCCCATGCCGCCGCCGGTGAGGAGCGATGGCACGAACAGCAGTCCGCCGAAGAGCAACCCGCCCGCGACGACGTCCAGCCGGTTCGCATTGGGCATGAGCATGCCGATGAGAAAGGCGCCGATGATCGCAGGATATGTCACGGCGTTGGGCACGCGGTACGCGAGGATGTCCGTGGCGGTGCAGATGATCAAGACCGACGCGTAGAACGCTACGATCGCCAGATGCAACTCGTCGCCCGCGTACTGGCGGCCGAGCAGCGCGAAGATCGAGGCTGTAGCCGCGATGACCGCGATGCGGCGGTATCCGGATGCCGTCGTCAACAGGCCGGGCATCGCCAGCGTGCCCGTCTCGCTGCTCAGCTCGAGCGACGCGCCGCCGTCCTTCTTCAGGCGCAGATCATCGTCGTCCAGCTCTCCGCGCTCGTATGGCTCTCGCGCCATTCGGGCAATCAACTCATCGAGGACGAAGCCGGTGATCAGGCCGATGATGGCCATCGTGATGATCGTCATAAACTACTCCTACACGTGATCATCGGCAGGGAGGCGTCGGTGCTGCGTAGGGGCGTCGCCGTAAGGGATGACGTGCCCGCGATGATGCGCTCACCGATGGTAGCAATTTGTTGATGCTGCACGGACCGGTGTACCGACTCGCATTAACGCGATACCAACTGGCCGGAAACGAAACCACGCATCTGAAGGATGGATACCGTCATGTTGGCCGCGGGCGCCACGCCGGGTGAGATGTGTCGAGCCATACGTCCGCGAGCGCTTGAGTGCAGCCGTACCACATCGGCACGGGGTGATTTCGCAGGTAGCCCCAGGTCATGGCCCGCTCGATCGGTGCACAGATCTCGAGGCGCGCATTGACGTTCGCCAGCAGGTAGCCCTGCGCGTCGAGGCCGAGCTTACGCCGCGTATCATTGTCGAATTCAGCGCGGGTCTTATCGAGAAGCGCGTCGAGTTGCGCGTCCTGGAGCCGATAGGTGTTCATCGGTTGTCCGCTGCGGAAGTGTGGGTAGAGCCCATCATCGAGATCAACACCACCATCTTCAACGGCGAACGTGAACGGCACGACCCCTTCCGTCGCATCCACGATGTTGCGCAAATACGAGGCGGCGATCAACGCATGTCCCGTGCCGTCGACTGCGGCGTTCACAGTGACGCCGAGCGTGTCGTGCAGTTGGCGCGCGAGTGGGTCGATGCCGCGCTCGGAGATGATTCGAGGCACGCCTGCGAAGAGCACGCGGAGCTCACTCGCGGGGACGTCGCCGAGTGCGGCCGCCCACAGTTGCTTCGCCATCGTACGGTCGGCGTCACGGCCGGCGGCATCCGTGCGATAGCCTGGGCGACGCCGGAGGTCGTCAGGGGCGAGTGCAAACGCATCCATCGCTGGCGCGATCGGGCCCGTGAGCTTGGCCGACGGTTTCCCGTCGAGGGGCGGGTAGATCAGGTCGGCGAGCGCGGCGCGATCGAGGGCGAGATGGAGCGCGCGGCGGACGCGATCGTCGCGAAACGGCGGCCGATCGAGGAGCAGCCTGCAGGCGAGCATGCCGCCCGCATCGGTCTCGTCGAGCGCCACGTCGGCAAGGTTCGTCTTGCGCTCGAGGTCGAGCGTGGCGGGGTCACTGAACGCGGTGGCATCCACGATTCGGCGTTCGAAAGCGACGCGCTGGAACGTGTCCTCCTGGGGCGAAAAGAACGCCTCATAGCCATCTAGGAACGGGCGTTGGGCACCGACCTCATCTGCAGCATCATCGCGGGCGAACCACAATGGATTGCGACGCAGCGTCATGGCTCGTTGGGGTTCGAAGGATTCGAGCGTGAACGGCCCTGTGCCGATGATCGCATTCACGCTCGTGATTTGATCCGTCCGGTCGACCACCTCACGCGGGACCACGAACGCATGCCGGCCCGCGAGAAAGCTCAGGAACGGAGCGACGGGCGTTTTCGTCGTGATCACGAGGGTGTGCGGGTCACGCACGTCGAGCTTGTCGATCACACTCCAGTTACCGGCCCGGAAAAAGCGCGCGGACTGCGCGCTGTTGCGGTTCATCTGGCGCTCAATGCTGCCCTTCACGTCGTCGGCCGTGAGCGCGCGCCCGGCCGTCTTCGAGTATGCGAGACGGTGGTTTGCCGCCGCATGAAATGTCACGCCGTCGCGGAGCCGGATGATGTACGTCGTCTCATCCGGTTGCTCCGGCATCGCCGCGGCGAGGTCGGGCGCAATCGTCAGAGCGCGCTCGTCCTCGTAGCGGAGGACGCGACTGTAGACGGCCGCGTGCATATCGACGATTGGCCCCATCTGGGTGAGATGCGGGTCAAGCGTGTCGTACTGCATCGCGTCGAAGTTATAGACGCGGGCAACGCCGCCGCGCGTCGCCACTGGTACTCGCGAAGGCGTCGGTACGGGTGGAGGCGCTGCGGTCGTCTGCGTACGCCGCTTGCCATCGCCGCAGCGCAATGCCGCAGCCGCTGCGACGGTGGCGGTGACCGCGGCGGACGCGCCCAGAAATCGACGGCGACTCACGCGATTGCTGGTGGCCGACGAGCGTCCGCTCATCCTCGCTGCCCAGCACGAAACGAAAGGAGGTCGATGCTACGAGCGCATCGGTCAGATGCTCGCCACTCAGGAGCGTTGAGTCGAGGCCGGGACCGGACGGCTATCACGCCGAGACTTTTTCGAGTTCAGGCTCGCTGTCTTCGATCTCGCCCTTCCAGTCGCAGTGCGTGCACTTCGCCATGCCCTTCGTCGCGACGGCGATTAAGCCTTCGCAAGCGGGACATGGGCGCTTGAGCGGCCGCGACCAGCTTGTGAAGTCGCAGGCGGGGTAGTTGGCGCACGAGTAAAACAGCTTACCGCGCTTGCTCTTCTTTTCGACGATATCGCCCGCGTCTTTCGGGCAGGCGATGCCGATCTTCTTCAGAATCGGCCGGGCGCCCTTGCATTCCGGATAGCGCGAGCAGGCGAGGAATTGACCGAAGCGACCGCGCTTGACGACCATCGCCGACTCACAGATCGTGCATTTTTCGTCGGTCTGTTCGGCCTGCGCCGCGGCCTCGTCGCCGGATGGCTGCGCGTTTTTGCATTCGGGGAAGCCAGTGCACGCGAGGAACTGCCCGAAGCGGCCCCAGCGCTTGATCATCGGCTTGCCGCACTTGTCGCAGACGATATCGGTCACTTCCTCGACGCGTGGCGCTTCCGCAGCGGCATCGATCGCCTCACGCAAAGGCTCGTAGAACTCCTTGACGACGGGCGGCCACGTGCGTTCGCCACTCGCGACGTCGTCGAGCTCGTCTTCCATACGCGCCGTGAAACCGGCGTCGACGATGCCGGGAAAGCGCTCCGTGAGCATGTCGCTGACGATGAGGCCGATCTCCTCCGGCTTCAGCGCCCGTCCATCCTTCTTGACGTACCCGCGATCCTGGATCGTGGACATGATCGCCGCATAGGTCGACGGACGGCCGATGCCATTTTCCTCGAGCGCCTTGACCAGCGTCGCTTCGGTGTAACGCGGCGGCGGCTCGGTGAAGTGCTGGTCTGGCTGCACATCGAGCAGGCGAAGGAGGTCGGCGGCGTTGAGGTCAGGGAGGAGCTTCTCGGCATCCTCATCTTCGCTTGTGTCGCGGCCTTCAATGTAGACCTGGCGGAAACCCGGGAACCGCATGTGGCTGGCAGAAGCGCGCAGCAGGTACGGCTCAGGCTGGGTGTCGACGCCGGCATCAATTTCGACGCTGACCTGATCGAACACAGCGTCTGCCATCTGGCTGGCGACGAAACGCTGCCAGATCAGGGTGTATAGACGGTTCTGATCGGAACTGAGCGAGGCCTTCATATCGGCTGGGGCACGGAACACGGACGTCGGACGAACGGCTTCGTGCGCCTCCTGCGCGCCCTTTGCCTTCGTCTTATAGATGCGCTGCTCGGGCGGCAAGAAGTCTGCACCGAACTTGTTCGTTACGTAGGCTCCGGCCTCGTCGCGCGCGCCTTGGGCGATGTTCAGCGAGTCGGTACGCATATAGGTGATGAGGCCGACCTGGCCCTGTCCGGGGATGGCAATGCCTTCGTAGAGTTGCTGCGCGACGGCCATCGTGCGCTTCGCCGAGAACCCGAGCTTGCGCGATGCCTCTTGCTGCAGCGTGCTCGTTGAGAATGGCGCCGCCGGCTTGCGGTTCTGCTGCTTCTTCTTGACGTCGCGGACGCTGTAGGCAGCGCGCCGCAGGTCAGCCGTCACGGACTCCGCGAATTCGCGATTTGCGATCTCGGCCTTTTTAGTGCCAGGCAGGCCGGCGAGACGCGCCACGAAGGCCGCTTCATCAGCGTCCGCTTGCTTCGCAAGGCGTGTGTCGATCGACCAGTACTCCTGGGGGACGAACGCTTCGATCTCGCGTTCGCGATCTACGACCATCTTGAGCGCGACAGACTGAACGCGACCGGCGCTGAGGCCGCGGCGAATCTTGTTCCAGAGGATCGGGCTGATCTTGTAGCCGACGAGGCGGTCGAGCACGCGGCGGCCCTGCTGGGCATCGACCATGTGCATGTCGATCTTGCGCGGGTGATTGAACGCTTCCAGGATCGCGTCCTTCGTGATCTCGTGGAACTCGACGCGATCGTATGCCAGCGGATCAAGGTCCATCGCTTCGAGGAGGTGCCACGAGATCGCCTCGCCCTCGCGATCCGGGTCAGTCGCGAGGTACACGAACTTGGCGCCCTTGGCAGCAGCCTTGAGGGCCTTGACGATCTCCTTTTTGTCCTTCGGCACGATGTACCTAGGAGCGAAGTCGCTATCGATGTTGACGCCGAGCTGCGACTTCGGAAGGTCACGGACGTGGCCAACCGAGGCGCGCACGTCGTACGCCTTGCCGAGGATGCTCGACAGCGTTCGTGCCTTCGCCGGCGACTCGACGATCACGAGATTCTTGCCCGTCGAGGTCGTGCGCGTCGCCTTCTTGGCGACTTTCTTCGGCTTGGCGCGGCCCTTTGACGCCGCAGCAGTTGCCTTCTTCTGCGCCGGAGCGCGTTTGGCCGTCTCGGTCGTTGCCGGCGATGACTCGACCAGCGGCAGATCGTCGATTACCGGCGTACCGGCGTTCCCGTCCGGGGCGATGACGCCCATGTCGTTTGTCATAATCTCCATTCGCTTCCGTCCCTCGGAAGCCCCGAGTGTTATACACGAAGCACGCCGCCACACAACAGCTTGTTCGGGTAAGGCTGCTCAAATCTGAAGGCCCGATGGGACGAACGCCCTCCGATTTGACGCATCACGGTCTAGCTTACGGCTCAGAGCCTCTTTCGGTGCTGCCCTTTCGAGCCTAGCAGAAGTGTCAAGCCGGCTGTGTCGGCGCGAAGCGTCGAAGCCGTAGGTCGCGCGGCCCGTGCTCACCTTCCTGTGATAGGTTGCCGCTGCTCGGTAGGCAATCGTGTGAAGCATCACAAACCCTTGACCGTAGGTAGAAGCGGCGGAATAATCCGAACGACGCGGAGACTGTTGCAGAATCGTCGCGAGAGGGCCGGACAGTGCGAAGAATCACCGTTTCCCGTCTGCTCGTCGTCGCGATGCTGCTTGGCGGCGTCTTCCTCTTCTCTGGCTGCGGCCTCTTTAATGGACCGCAGAACGTGTTCGCCCCGCGTGGTGAAGTGGCCCGCGACCAAAAGAACATCTTCTTCCTGACCATGTACCCCGCGCTCGCCATCCTCATCCTCGTCGAGGTCGGGTTGCTGTATATCTGCATTCGGTACCGGCGGAAGAAGAACGACAGCGGATTGCCAGCGCAGGTGCATGGCAACAACCGGCTGGAGCTGGCGTGGACGATCGCGCCGGCGATTCTGCTGGCGTTCTTCATCGTGCCGACGATCGGTGGCATCATCGACCTCGGCCGCACGCCGAAGGATGCGATGGTCATCGATGTAAACGGGGTGCAATGGGCCTGGCAGTTCTCTTACCCCGATCCGGCAGGCGGATTGACGCCCATTCAAGCGCCTATCGGGGAAATGCACATCCCTGTTAACCGCAACATCGAGGTCAAGCTGCACTCGAACAATGTAATTCATAGCTTTTGGGTGCCGAAGCTGGCCGGCAAGACGGACGTGATTCCGAGCCGCGAAAATCACATGTGGTTCAACGCCTTTGAGCCAGGCACCTATTCGGGACAGTGCGCGGAATTTTGCGGCCTTAGCCATGGCGAGATGCGCTTCACCGTGACCGCCGAGTCGCAAGCGGACTTTGATGCGTGGCTGAAGGAGCAGGCTGCCGCCCAACGTGGCGTCGAGCCCCTGCTAGCGTTCCAGGGAGACTGAGTCATGGCCGCTACCTACAGCCCGAAGCGGGTCTCGATGGCAGACGCCATCAAGCAAACGCGTGAAGCCGGTGAGTCTTACCAGGGCATCTGGAGCTGGATCACGACCGTCGACCACAAGCGGATTGGCGTCATGTACGGCGTCACGTCGTTCATCTTCTTCCTGCTCGGCGGCATGGAAGCGCTGCTTATCCGGGTTCAACTCGCGCGGCCGGCGAACGAGTTTCTGAGCGCCGACCAGTACAATCGCGTCTTCACGATGCACGGCACGACGATGGTCTTCCTCGTCGTGATGCCGATGAGCGCCGCATTCTTTAACCTCCTGGTGCCGCTAATGATCGGTGCCAGAGACGTCGCATTCCCGCGGATGAATGCATTCAGCTTCTGGGTATTCCTCTTCGGCGGCATCTTCATGAACCTCAGCTTCTTCACCGGGGGCGGGATTCTTCACGGCGACATCGGCGCGCCTGATGCCGGCTGGTTTGGGTACGCGCCACTCACGCTCAACAAGTTCTCGCCCGGAAACGGGGTCAACTATTGGCTGCTCGGCATCCAGATTCTTGGCATAGCGTCGCTGGCCGGTGGGTTCAACTTCATCGTCACGATCCTGAACATGCGAGCTCCGGGGATGAGCCTCTTCCGGATGCCGCTGTTCGTGTGGATGACGCTTGTGACGTCGTTCCTGCTGATCTTCGCGATGCCTGTCATCGCGGTGGCGCTGTTCGAGCTGATGTTCGACCGGCTGTTCAATGCCAACTTCTTCAATGCAGCGAAGGGCGGGACACCGCTGCTCTGGCAGCACATGTTCTGGCTCTTCGGGCATCCCGAGGTGTACATCCTCATTCTGCCGGCGATGGGAATCGTGTCAGAGGTGCTGCCGACATTCGCGCGGAAGCCGCTGTTCGGATACCCATTCGTCGTCTTCTCCGGCGTCGCGATCGGCTTCATGAGCTGGGGCGTGTGGGCCCACCACATGTATACGACCGGGCTTGGCTCCGTCGCGAACTCGGCGTTCGGCATTTCGACGATCCTGATTTCGGTACCGACAGGCGTGAAGATCTTCAACTGGATGGCGACGCTCTGGGGCGGCTCGATCAGTTTCAAGACGCCGTTGTATTTCTCGATCGGGTTCATCGCGATGTTCACCGTCGGTGGACTCACCGGAGTCACGCATTCGATCGTGCCGGCGGATTACCAGCAACAGGACACGTACTACATTGTCGCGCATTTCCACCAGGTGCTGTTCGGCGGCGCGATCTTCGGACTCTTCTCCGGCATCTACTACTGGTTCCCGAAATTTACCGGCCGGATGTTGAGCGAGCCGCTTGGCAAACTGCACTTTTGGCTGATGTTCGCGGGCTTCAACCTGACCTTCCAGCCGATGATGATTCTCGGGTTGCTCGGTATGCCCCGGCGCATTCAGAGCTACCCCGACGGCTACGGTTGGGGCTTTTGGAACGCGATGGCGACGTTTGGCGCGTTCACGATCGCCCTTTCCATCCTCGTGTTCATTTTCAACGTCATTCGAAGCGTGCGGCACGGCGAGATCGCCGGCGATGACCCGTGGGACGCGAGGACGCTCGAATGGAGCATTCCGTCGCCGCCACCGCCGTACAACTTCGCCGAGATCCCGCAGGTGCACGCACTCGATGACTTTTGGCACAAGAAGTACGCCGAGGACGAGCACGGCCGGCCAGTGCCGATCCCTCAGGGGGCGGCGATCGCCGTTTCGTCGCACGAAGGCGGCGGGCACGGGGTGGAGGCAAGGAACGGCGATGAGGGAGACGGTGGGCATGGCATCCATCTGCCCTCGCCATCGTACATGCCGATTATCGCCGCAGCCGGCATGCCGATCATGGCACTTGGGTTGATCTATGACTACGCACTGCTCGCGGTCGGCGTCGCGGTGCTGATTGTCGGCATCTATGGCTGGGCGCTCGAGCCGGCGACGGAAGAATGAACACGCAGACTGACATCGGCGGCGAGAAGCGGGCGATGTCTGGAGGGACGACGTGGCACACGTAGCGGCTGGCGAGACAACGCATCTCGAAACGAATACGGGCCTCGACAACCGCAAGTTGCTCATGTGGCTCTTTCTTGGTTCCGAGTGCCTGTTCTTCGGCTCCTTCATCGCCGCGTACCTGCTCTATCGCAACCGGAACGTGAGCGGGCCGTATCCGAAGGACCTCTTCGACATTCCGTTCACGTCGGTCAGCTCCTTCGTGCTGCTCATGAGCAGCCTTTGCATGGTGCTTGCGCTCTCGGCGATCCAGCGCGGCAACGTCCATAAGATGCGCATCTGGCTGCTGGCGACGGCCTTCCTAGGCCTGGTGTTCCTCTCGGGACAGGCGTTCGAATTCACCCAGTTCTACCGCGAGGGGCTGAAGCTCGACACGAACATGTTCGGTACGACGTTCTTCGTGCTCACGGGCTTTCACGGGGCGCACGTGACGATCGGCGTACTGATCCTGATGTCTCTGTACGGTGGCTCGCTGAAGGGCAAGATCACCGAAGAGAACGCACTGCAGGTGGAGCTGGCGGGGCTGTACTGGCACTTCGTCGACATCGTGTGGATCATCATCTTTACGATGATCTATCTCGTGCAGCCAAGTTAGGCAGGGCATGTTCTTCGAAGATCCGGCGCTGCTCGTCGGCATCCCGCTCGCGTTATTCGGGGTGATGGGCGCGCTGATCGCGATCAGCGCGATGATCAGCTACTGGATCAAGCCGTCGTAAAGGAGGCCGCAGCCCCATGTTTTTCGAGGATCCGGCGCTGCTCATCGGCATACCTTTCGCGTTGATTGGCCTGTTCGGGCTGCTGATCGCGGCGGCGACGCTGTTCGCTCCGAAGCCGGCGATGGCGGCGAATGTGCCACAGCACGCGCATCCCGGCGAGGCCGAGTATGTGAAGGTCGGGCTCTTTCTCGGAGTCATCACAGCCATCGAAGTCGTGATCTATTACTTCAACATTCCACGCAGCGCGTTCGTGACGATCCTGATCGCGCTGTCGGCGGTGAAATTCGCCGTCGTCGTCCTGTGGTTTATGCATCTGAAGTTCGATAGCCGCATTTTCACCACCGCATTCATCACCGGTCTCGTGCTCGCGAGCGCCGTCTTCACGGTTGTCGTCGTGACGCTAGGCTCGAATCTCGTTTAAGCTTCCACGCCCCCTGTCCGCACGCCGCGGACGCGGCCCGAGGGGATCACATGCTATTGCCGCTTCTCCACACTGCCAGCGGTCCCTACCAATTCAACTGGCCGCTGCACGCTGACGTCGTCGTGTTCTGCATCTTCCTCGAGGCGGGCTACCTCTACGCGGTGACGCAGCTACGCGACGTGATCTCGGATGCCGGTCGTGTACGGCGGAAGCAGGTGCTGCTCTTCAGCGCGGGCGTCGCATCGTTGTACCTGGTCGCCGGAACGCCGGTACACGACATCAGCGAGCAGTATCTGCTGAGCATGCACATGTTTCAGCACACGGTGTTCACGCTGGTGACGGCGCCGCTGCTGCTTGCCGGGATCCCAGCGTGGGTCTGGCAAGCCGCTCTGCGGCAGCGGGGGGTGATGCCGCTCGCGAAGCGACTCGTGAACCCGGTTGCCGCGTTCGGCATCTTCAACCTGCTGATGGTGCTCACCCACCTGCCGGCGTCGGTCGACTATTCGCTCAACCATCATTCGTTCCACTTTTTCGTACACGCCGTGCTCGTCGCTTCGGCGATGCTGATGTGGTGGCCGATCCTGAGCGTTGTGCCGCAGTTACCGCGGATGAGCGCCCCACTCCAGATGGCGTACCTGTTTGTGCAGTCGCTGATCCCGACGGTGATCGCGGCGTTCGTGACGTTCGCGGATGGCACGGTGTACACGTTCTACGATCGAGCGCCACGAATGTGGGGCTTGACGCCGGTGGAGGATCAGCAGATCGCGGGCGGCATAATGAAGCTGATTGGCAGCCTCATTCTCTGGACATTCATCACGATTGCCTTCTTCGAGTGGTACTCGCGGGAACAGCGCCAGGACGACGAGCCGCGATGGGGCGAGATCGAGGAAGAGCTGCACGAGATGGGCCTCACTGAGCCCGGAAAGCGCCGCTAACGCGCGTTGCCGGGCTACGGATCGGGGATTGAAGTTGCCCTCCTCGCAACGGAATCTCGCACCGCGCGAATGCTGAACCTGCGCTTAGCTCCTCTCCTCCGTTATGTAATCGTTTAGCACTTTTGCGTTTTCGGGACCGGCTCCCGGCGGATCTGCGAAGGATGCGTCCCGCCAAAGATTCGACTGTCCGTGTTCATCCTGTTCACCATGTGTAGTCGTTTTTACTGGTTGCCCATTTCGTTTTTTCACCGGTCTGGTTCAGCGATGTTGGTTGCGTTTCACCGACGTCATCGAGGCGTTGCGCCCTATTCTTGCATGGCCTGGGATGAATCTCTGAGCGCCCTCAGTCGCTGTGCGTTGCGGTGATTCTCGATCGGCGGGCGAGTGTTGAGCATTTGCGCTGCCGATCGTGGCCAGCCCCGGCAGCGCCGCTAGACTGACGACATGCGCATTCATCTTCCGTACGGGGAACAGGGGATTGAGGCGGAGGTGCCGGAGGACACGCTCGTCCTGACGCCGGCGGCGGCTGCGCCGCTTCTCGATCCGAGCGTGGCTGTGCGGAAGGCGATCGAGACGCCGCTTGGATCGCTGCCGTTGCGTGACCTTGCGCGCACCGGGCAGAGGGTCGCGATCGTGGTCTCGGATGTGACTCGTCCGGTGCCGAACCAGATCGTCCTGCCGCCGATCTTCGAGGCGCTGGAGGCTGCGGGGATCGAGCGCGGCAAGATCACGATCGTTGTCGGGACCGGGCTGCATCGCGCGTCGCGGCTCGACGAGCACGAGCGCTTTCTCGGCGACGAGATCCTATCGCGCTACCGTGTCGTCGATCACGATGCGCGCGACCGGACGACGCAGAGGTTCTTCACGAACACGCCGCCGCGACCGGGCGCGCCGGAAGGCGTCGAGGTGTGGCTGAACCGCGAGTACCTCGATGCCGACCTGCGCATCCTGACGGGCTTCGTCGAACCGCATCTGTTTGCCGGCTTCTCGGGCGGGGGTAAGGCGGTGCTGCCGGCGCTCGCGGGCGCGGATGCGATCATGGCGAACCACGGTGCACGAATGGTTGGCCACCCGAAGGCAATCTGGTGCACGACGGAGGGCAATCCAATCTTCGAGGAGATGCGTGCGGTGGCGCTGAAGTCTCAGCCGTCGTTCACGGTCAACGTGACGCTCGACGAGCAAAAGCGGATTACGGGCGTGTTTGCCGGCGAGTTGATCGCGGCGCACGATGCGGCGATCGCGCAAGCGGCGCGACAGGCGCTGCGCCCGATCCCGCATCTCTTCGACATCGTGATCGCGACGAACATGGGATACCCGGCGGATCTTGTGTTGTATCAATCGGTGAAGGGGATGTCGGTGGCCGCGCAGGCGTGTGCGCCGGGGGGCGCGATCCTGCTCGTCGCCGAGTGCCGGGAGGGCGTCGGCGCACCGGAGTATGTCGAGATGCTGCACATCGAATCGTCGCCGCGGACGATGCTCGAGCATTTTGAGCACGGAACTGGGCCGGCGATGTTCGACCAGTGGCAGGTGCAGGTGCAGGCGATGGTGCAGGCGCGGTGCGATGTCTGGCTGCGGTCGTCGCTCGACCGAGCGACGACGGAGGCGGCGCATCTCCGCTATGCGCCGGATGTGGACGGGACGCTAGCGGCGATCATCTCCGAAAAGCGCGCGGCGCTGGGGCGCGAGCCTAGCGTGTGCGCGATGCCCTACGGGCAGCTCACGGTGCCGCGAGTGGGGATGTAGCGCTTCTTCGATCACTACAACACCAACTCCGAGCAGGGTCGTGATAACAGCCCCAACTTTCTCGCTGATTCGCGGTGTCCGCTGGCGCGTGCTTTATCGCATTCCGAAATCGAAGCCGCGGTTGCGGGTATATTCGCGGAGGATGAGGCGGGCGACGGTGGCGCGATGTACCTCATCGGGGCCGTCATAGATGCGGGCGAAGCGGGCGGTGCGGTACATCCGCTCGAGCGGGAAGTCGTCGGTGACGCCGGCGGCGCCGAAGACCTGGATCGCGCGGTCGATCGTGTTGTGGAGCATCTTGGCGCCGACGACCTTGATGATGCCGATCTCAATGCGTGCGGGATCGCCCTTGTCCATCTTGTGCGCCGCCGAAAGCGTGAGCAGGCGGCTGGCCTGGATCTCGGCGGCGGTCTCGAAGATCATCGCCTGGATCTGCTGCTTCTCGCCGAGTGTCGAGCCGAAGGCGCGGCGGGAGTTCGCGCGTTGGCACATCAGGTCGAACGCGCGCTGCGCCTGGCCGAGCCAGCGCATGCAATGAAAGATGCGGCCGGGACCGAGGCGCTGCTGCGAGATCAGGAAGCCCTCGCCGCGCAGGCCTAGGAGGTTGGCGCGGGGGACGCGGACGTTGTCGTACGCAACCTCGCAGTGGCCGCCGTACATGCCCATCACCGGCGTCTCGCGGACGATGTTGTAGCCGGGGGTGTCGGTGGGCACGACGATCATACTGAACGCCGCGTGCGCCGGCACGTCATCGTCCTCGGTGCGACACATGACCGTGGTGTAGGCGGCGCGATTGGCGCCGGTGGTGAACCACTTGCGGCCGTTGATCACCCACTCGTCGCCATCGAGCACGGCGCGCGTCTGCAGCTGCGTCGGGTCGGAGCTCGCGACTTCGGGTTCGGTCATGCCGAAGCTGGGGAAGATCTCTCCGGCGACGAGCGGTTTGAGGTACTTGTCGCGCCACTCGGGCGCGGCGTGCAGGTTGAGCATGATCGAGTCCTGGAGGGAGTGCGTGCCAAGGCAGACTTGGGCGTACTCCGAGCTGCCGATCACCTCGTTGACGTAGACGTAGTCGAGGAACGGCATCCCCTGGCCGCCGATCTCGGTCGGGTGGCCGAGCGCCCAGAGGCCGGCGTCCTTCGCCTCCTGCATGAGCCGCCGCACCGTCTCCGCGCTCTCGGCGTCGTGGCGATCTTCGATGATGTTCTCGACAGGATAGATGCGCTCTTCGATAAAGGTGCGCACGCGCTCGCGAATGGGCCGGACGTGCTCAGGGATCTCGAACGACATGTGATGCTCCTTATGTCGCCATGCGGAGATGCTGCCTGTGTTGCTGCGTCGAGTGTACGACGCTGTCGGATGAACGGATAGCCAACCGTCGGCAGTTCGTGGGCACCAATTGACACCGTGTTGAAACGACGCCGAACGCCGACGCCGAGTGCATGTATCGTGCATCGGCATATGATTGCGACGGTACCGCGCTCCGGATCTGCGAGGACTGGCATGAGCACAACCGAAGAGACTCCCACCGAAGACGATGCGATCGACGGCGAACCGACGATGCAACTTGAGGGCATGACATCCGGCGCACCGCGCGCGCGTGGACGACGCAACCCGCGCCGGCGGACGCGCACTCGCCGCGGCGGCGGAAATGGCGCGACGAGCAGCGACGACGGCGGACAGCCTGCGGAATCGTTGGGAGCCGACGAACTGCTCGCGATGCGAGGACGGCCGGTGTACGACAACGATGGCGCCGTTGTGGGGAAGGTCGGCGAGATCTACCTCGACACGGCGACGCGGCTGCCGGAGTGGATTGGCATCGACGCCGACATCTCGGAAGGCGTCTTGCGCGTCGTCGTGCCGGTGGTTGGCGCGCGCGTGGTCGACGGCGACATTCGTGTCGCATACACGACGGCGCTGGTGCTGGCGAGCGCCGCCGACGACATGGAGATCACGGAGGCAGCGGAGGCGCGGCTGTACGCGCACTACGGCATCGAGTACTCTCGCGCCGATTCGCCCACGGGGTTGCCGGCGCCGGACGCCGCGGAGCCCGAGGACGTTGAGTGGGCGACGCGATCGGGCGTCGAGGCGGATGGTCATGCGGCCGCGGAGGAGCCAGCAGCGGCGACACCGCTCGCGGCGATGCCCCGGACGGAGCATGAGACGGCGATACCGCCGGCAGCGATGACGCCAGGAGCAGCGGAGCACGAAGGAGCGACGTCATCGCGCGTGAGTGGCGACGGTTTTCGCCTGCGCGTCTCGCCAGCGCAAGACGCGCGCGCCGATGAGTCGCGCTCGGAAACGTGCGGGTCTGGTGAAGCGGAACGCGCCCGACACGTCCTCCCGACTGCGGAGATCGCGATTCCGGCGGAGAAGAAGCAGCGAGCATCGTTATGGCGACACCTTGCCGCCGGGGCGGCTGCGGGAGCCGCCGCGACGATACCGATGACCATCGCGATGGTGGTGCTGCACCGGCGGCTGCCACCATCGGAGCGAGCGCCGCTGCCGCCACGCGGGATCAGCGAGAACCTCGTCGCGCATCTACGGATCGCGGATCGCTTCGAGGACGACCAGATCACGGCACTGGCGCTGATGATGCACACCGCGTTCGGCGCGGGTTCAGGCGCGCTCTATGGCGCGTTCGGCCGGCGCATGCCGGGGCCGCGTTGGCTCTCGGGCGCCGCGTACGGCGCGGCGGTCTGGACGACGAGCTATCTCGGATGGCTCCCGGCGGCCCGATTGCATCGTTCTGCGAGCGACGAGCCGCGGCGGCGTAACGCGCTGATGCTGGGCACGAACGTGCTGTGGGGCGTCGTGGCGGGGGTCGTGTTCCAGACGGTGACTCGCTCCGAGAAACACGCCGACTAGCCGGCCAGGGCTGCCAGCGATTCGAACTGCGCGATGAGCGCCGGCGCGTCGATCGATCCGATGCGCTCCTCGGCGAGCCATGCGTCGAGGGTGGCTCGATCCCATGTGCCGCGGGCCGTTAGCGACGGCAGGTCGTCCCAGCACGGTGCGCCGCGGCGCAGATCCATCAGCTCGCGGTTGCGCGTGACGATGGCCTCGGCAGAGCCATCGCGGAACGCCTGCTCGATGGCAAGGCTCTTGCGCTCGAGGGCGGCGCGCACCGACAGTACGTCGCCGAAGTAGTCATCAACAGACGCTTTGCGCAGCAGCTTCGCGGCGGAGAGCGGGCCGATGCCGGGAACGCCGGGCAGGTTGTCGGAGGGGTCGCCGATCAACGCGCGATAGTCGAGAAAGCGGTCGCGGGGGAAGAGCAGCGGCTTGCCGGAGGAGGTGCGCGGCGCGATCGCATCGAAGAAGCCTGGTTCGTCGACGATGACCTTCTTGATCGGCGAGTAGACGTCGGTCAATGGTCCAATGAGCTGCAGGAAGTCGCGGTCGCTGGAAACGATGCGCTTTGGCGTGTCGGGAAGGGCGTCGACGAGGCCGGCGATGAGATCGTCGGCCTCGGTGTTCTCGCCGCGGAGGACGTCCACGGGCAGCTTCAGGCAGAGCCCGGAGAACTCGCTGACCGCGCGGAGGATCGTCGGCTCGTTCTCCATGAACTTCGGATCGCCCTCGCGGCCGGTCTGGTACGCAGGGAATAGCTGGCGGCGGCGGAGCGGGCGGCCTTCGTCGAAGCACACGGCGACGCGCGTAAGCTGCTTGGTGGGCGGCTGGCCAGGCGGCTCGCCGCAACGGGCGATCGCGCCGAGGGCCATGCCGGCGAGGCCGAGGATGGCGACGCGCTGGCGACGCTCGTCGGAGTCGGGCTTCATGGCGCGTTCGAGTCCGTAATAGCCGGCCCAGGCGAGGTTGTTGCCGTCGAGGATGAGGAGCATAGCACCAGTCTCGGTGATCGCGATGCGTGTCGCTATCTGTGCCGTGCGCCGGAGCCGCCGCCGACGTTCATTCGGACGCTGTCGGCGGTTCGTCGCGTCCGCTGCGCGCGCCCGGATACAGTCTTGAAGAAGAACAGGAGATTCGAGCACGATTGACGGACGCGATGGGATCGCCGATGATCGCGGAGCGCGGCGGTTGTTCGTGCGCGGAGCAAGGAGATCGCATGACGATGACATCGATGGACGGCAAGATCTGCCTCGTGACGGGGGCGAACCAGGGGATCGGCAAGGAGACGGCGCTGGCGCTCGCGCGGATGGGGGCGACGGTGGTGATGGTGGCGCGCGACCCGGCGAAGGGCGAGGCAGCGCTCGCGGATGTGCGCAGTCGGAGCGGCAATGACAATGTGTCGCTGATGATCGCGGACCTTGCATCGCTCGAGTCGATACGGGCGCTCGCGAAAAACTTTCGCGCCGAGCACACGAAGCTGCATGTACTGGTGAACAACGCGGGCGCCTACAACACGGTTCGGACAACGACGAAGGACGGCTTCGAGACGACGTTCGGGGTGAACCACCTCGCGTACTTCCTGCTGACCGAGCTGCTGCTCGACCTGCTCAAGGCGAGCGCGCCGTCGCGGATCATCAGCGTCAGCTCGACGGCTCACGTCGGCGGCAAGATGAACTTTGACGACCTCCAAGGCGAGCAGAATTACGGCGGCGCGCGCGCATACGGACAGTCGAAGCTGGCGAACGTGCTTTTCACATATGAACTGGCGCGGCGGCTCGAGGGTACGGGCGTTACGGCGAACACACTGCATCCCGGGGTGGTGCGCACGGGGTTCGGCAAGAACAATGGCGGCGTTGTCGGGCCGATCTTCGCGATCGCGCAGACGGTGGCGCGGCCGTTCTTCATTTCGCCGGAGCAGGGAGCGGCGACGACGATCTATCTCGCCTCGTCGCCGGAAGTCGAAGGCGTCACGGGAAAATACTTCGCGAAGTCGAGAGATGTGCCGTCAAATGCGGTGTCATACGACGTGGCGACGCAGCAGCGGCTGTGGGCGATGAGCGAAGAGATGGTGGGACTGGCGCCGTCGAGCTGAGGCTCGAGTGCGCCATGACGGCGCAACGCCGGGGGATTGACGGGCGTTTCGGGGGGCGATTCTTCGCTGGCGCTCTGAATGACAAGGCCACTGCAGCAACAGGGCATTCGCATCTGAACCACGATCCTGTGAAATGGGCCGCGCTCGCTTGGCGTCTCGGGCGTCGTCGTGATGCATCCGTCGGCCGCCGTTATAGTGCGCAGTTGCCGGCGAGGCTGCCGATCGCGGTGATGCGGCGACCGGATGCGATGGCGTCGACGAAACCGTTGGTGGCGTAGCCGACACTGATGCCTGTGTCGGGATCGCCCCAGGCGATCTGGCCGCCGGCGCCGCCATGACCGAAGGCACGGCCGGAGCACGTCCGTCCGAAGCCGCGCATGAAGGCATAGCCATCATCGCCGGCGACGACGACGCCGAGCGCGCGGTTGGTGTTCACGCTGAGCGAAGGGTCGATGAACCTCAGCACACGGTCGATGTGCTGCGGGCGTGAGCGCACCTTCGTACCGTACTCGATCGTCTCCTGCTTTATGATCCGCTTGCCGGTCGCTGTCTCGCCGCCATTGATCAGGGGTTGGTAGAAGAGCGCCATTGTTGCCGCGCTCGCGACGCCGCCGCCGCCCGGCACGCCCGCGGCACGAGTGTCGGGATCGTTGAAGTTCAGGATCGCTTCCGGGGTCACCTCACCCCAGCCGCCTGGCGGCATGACGGGCTCGGTCATGTAGCGCACGTCGGCGACGCGTTGCTGCTGCTCGATGGGGCAACCGATGAAGAGCTCATCGAGGCCGATCGGGGCGGTGATGTTCTCGCGGATGAAGTCCTTGTATGGCAGACCACCGCGGCGGAGGAGGATCTCGGAGAGCACCCAATGCATCGAGGTCGCGTGATACTCGTACTGGCTGTCGACCGGCCAGTTGAGGCGCCAGTCCGAAAACGCGGCGAGCAGCGCATCGTGATCCATCCAGGACCGTGTGGCGAACGGGGCGAGCGGGAAGCCGCCGGCGTGAAGCATGAGGGTTTCGACGTCGATCGCGTCTTTGCCGTGCGTGCCGAACTCGGGGATGATGTCCACCACCTTCTCATCGAGCCGCAGCTGGCCGCGCTCGAACAGGAGCCAAACGGCGGCCGAGACCACGGCCTTGGTGCTCGAGAAGAAGTGGTAGAGGGTGTCATTCGTCGCCGGGGCCTCGCGGCCTCCCTGCACCGCGGTGCCGAACGTCCGCATGCCGGCGAGCTTACCGTGGCGCGCGATGGCGACCTGAGCACTCGGCAGCGTGCCGTCGTCGACGTCGCGCTTCGCCCGCTCGAACAGCGCTTCGAGGCGCTCGCTGCTCACGCCGACGTCTTCGGGCTTGGTCGCAAGTTGCGTCGCGTCGATCATGGTGGCGCTTCCGTTGTCATGATTTTGGTCTCGCTTCGAGTTATTGTCGCGCTTCGCGGGCAGGTGGTCTAGTGAATGCGAAGCAACGTACGAAGCGAAGGAGAAACTACATGCCGGCAATGCCGAATGAGAAGATGCAACAGGTGCTCGACGAATTCACCGCGTTCGGAGCGCCGCCGATCCCTAGTCTGAGCGCGGAGAACGCGCGTCAGCTGCCGACGATGGCCGATGCAGCAATGGCGGCCATTTCGAAGCACGCGATGGCGCGAGCGATGAAGCCGGTGCCGGAGCCGATCGGCAGGATCGAGCATCGTGTCATCCCCGGCGCTGCGGGCGACATGCTCCTTCGTGTCTATACGCCGGACACCGAGACGACGCCGCTGCCGGTGCTCGTATACTTCCACGGCGGCGGTTGGGTGATAGCGACGCTCGACACTTACGACTCGTCGTGTCGGTCGCTGGCGAAGGAGGCGGAGTGCATCGTCGTATCGGTGGCGTACCGGCAGGCGCCGGAACACAAGTTCCCGGCGGCGGCGGATGATGCGTTCGCGGCGTTCCAGTGGGTGGCGAAGAACGCCGCCGAGCTTGGCGGCGATCCGGCGCACGTCGCGATTGGCGGCGAGAGCGCCGGCGGGAATCTCGCGGCCGTCGTCTCGCTGATGTCGCGGGACAAGAGCGCGACGATGCCGGTGCATCAGCTGCTGGTGTATCCCGTCCTCGACTATGCATTCGACACGCTGTCGTACGCCGAGAATGCGGACGCGAAGCCGCTCGACAAGCCAACTATGCAGTGGTTTTGGAAGATGTATCTCGAGAGCGAGGCCGACGGGAAGAACCCATATGCGTCGCCGTTACGGGCGACAGATCTGAGCGGGCTGCCGCCGGCGACGGTGATCCTCGACGAGATCGACCCGCTGCGGAGCGAAGGCGAGGCATATGCGGAGAAGCTCGAAGCCGCCGGCGTGCCGGTGACGGCGACGTGCTACAAGGGTGTGACGCACGAGTTCTTCGGCATGGCGGCGGGGGTGCCGGAGGCGAAGCAAGCAGTCGAGGAGGCGGCGGGCGGATTGCGGATGACGTTTCAGCGGATGGCGGGTAGCCGCGCCGCCGGAAGCGAGATGATCGTGTAATGGCGCTGGCATTCCGGCTGTGACGAGGGACGGCGGCGTGTATCACACCGCCGTCCTTTGCCGCGGCTGTGCCCAGTAGCACTTGCGCCGCGTCCTCGACCCGATTTCTCAGATCATGGGGATATAGAAGGCAGTGAGTCGACGGAGGCGCGATGTGGACAGGGTTGGCGAATGGGGCGACTTCCGCATGCGCGGACGCGGGAGCCGTTAGCCGGTCGTCTCGGCGAAGGCGAGTTCGGCTTCTGATTCGGAGAGAAGGGGACCCCTGGCCACCTCGAGCTCGCCCCAGTTCTTGCCGGTCTTGATGTCGATCTTGAGCGGCACGACGAGGTCGAGCGACTTCGGCATGATGCGCAGGCACATGTCGCGGACGGCGTCGATTTCGGAGCGGGGACCTTCGAAGATCAGTTCGTCGTGGACCTGCAGAATCATGCGGGATTGCATGCCGCGCTCCATGATCTCATCCTCGATGCGGTTCATCGCGACCTTGATGATGTCGCTCGCTGTGCCCTGCACGGGCATGTTGATCGCCATGCGCTCGCCGGAGCCGCGCACCTGGAAGTTCGGCGACTTAATCTCCGGGATGTAGCGTCGGCGGCCGAGCAGGGTCTCCGCATAGCCAAGCGTGCGGCAGCTTTCGATCGCGCCGTCGCGCCAGGCACCGATCTTTGTGTACTTCTCGAAATAGCGGCGGATGAACGTCGCCGCCTCTTCGCGCGAGATGCGCTCCTTCGTCGAGAGACCGAATTCACTGAGGCCATATAGGACGCCGAAGTTGAAGACCTTGGCGCGACGACGCATCTCCGGCGTAACCTCGTCGAGCGGCACTTCGAAGACATTCGACGCCGTGGTGGCGTGCACGTCTTCGTCCTCGACGAACGACGCGATCAGCGCCGGATCTTTGCTGAGGTGTGCCATGATCCGCAGCTCGACCTGCGAGTAATCGGCGGCGAGCAACATGGGATCGTCGCCGATGTCGCGGGCAATGAAGGCGGTGCGGATGCGGTTGCCGTAGCCGGTGCGGACGGGGATGTTCTGGAGGTTCGGGTCGTTCGACGAGAGGCGGCCGGTGGCGGCCGTCGCCTGGTTGAACGTCGTGTGCACACGGTTGGTCTTCGGGTTGATCAGCGCCGGGAGCGCGTCGACGTACGTGCCCTTGAGCTTCGAGATGCCACGGTACCGCATGATGAGCTCGATGATCGGGTGGACACCGCGGAGGTTGTCCATCGAGACGGCGTCGGTCGTGTAACCGAGCTTCGTGCGGCGCGTCTTCGGCAGACCGAGCTCTTCGAACAGAATCTGCGAGAGCTGCTGCGGCGAGCCGATGTTGAAGTCGTGACCGACGGACTGATAGATCTCGCTCTCGATCTCCTGCAGCTCGACGTGCATCTCGCGAGACATCTCGACGAGCGGCACTGCATCGACGGCGACGCCCGTCAGTTCCATGCAGGCGAGGCCATGCATCAGCGGCATCTCGACGTCGTCGAAGAGCGGCCAGAGGTTTCGTGCCTTGAGCTCCGCCGAGAGCACATCGGCCGCGCGCAGCTGCGCATCGACCTGGCGGCAACAGTAGTCGCACGCGGTGTCGGTCGTCACGGCCGACATCGTAATCTGCTTCTTGCCGGCCTTGCCGATAAGGTCGATCAGCGCCGGGATGCGCATGTTCAACCGGTCGAAAGCGAGCGCCTGGATCGACATGTTCGACTCGCCGAGGAGGTATGCGGCGATCAAGGTGTCGAAGCGCATGCCGCGCATCGTGACGCCGTGGTTCGCCAGCACGAGGAAGTCGAAGTGTCCATTGTGCGTCACCTTGTGCAGCGATGGATCTTCGATCAGCGGCCGCAGCGCATCAAGGACATCGGCGAGCGGCAGCTGTTGCGGCTCCTCGAGGCCGAGCGAGTGACCAATCGGGATGTACGATGCCGCGCCGGGCGCCGTCGCGATGGCGATCCCGACGGGGATGCCGCGCATGCCGTTTGCGTCGGAGTTCTCGACATGGAGCGCGAAGCGACCGGCGGCGCGAGCGGCAGCGATCAGCGCATGCAGTTCTTCTATGGTGCGAATCGTCGCGTAGGTGCTCTCCTCCGTGCTCGGTCCGACGACCTCGAGGGGCGGTGTGTCGCTGGCGGTGGTGTCGCTGCCAAGCGAGTCGGGCAGACGGCTGACGAGCGAGCGAAACTCGAGCTCGTGAAACAGCTGCTCGACGCGGGCGCGGTCGAACCCTTGCAACCGGCACTTCTCGATATCCAGCGTGGCGGGAACGTCGCGGTTTATCGTCGCGAGTTCCTTGCTGAAGCGCGCCATGTGCTCGTGCTCGCGCAGATTCGCGCGCAGCTTCTCCGGCGTGACCTCGTCGATGCGCTCGTAGATCGCCTCGACGGTGCCGAACTGCTGGAGCAGCTTCGTGGCCGTCTTCTCGCCGATGCCGGGCACGCCGGGGATGTTGTCCGATGTGTCGCCCTTGAGCCCCTTGTAGTCGGCGATCTGCTCAGGGGTGAGGCCATACCGCTCGATTACGCCCTGCACGTCGTAGCTGACGGCGGGAGCGCCCTTCATGTAGGGACGATAGAGCGAGACGTCGACGCCGGGCTCGACAAGCTGCAGCAGATCCGTGTCGAGCGAGACGACATGGACCGGAATGCCCTGCTCACGCGCCTGGCGGGCGAGGGTGCCGATGAGGTCGTCGGCCTCGAATCCGGGCTCCTCGAAGACGGGCATGTTGAAGGAATCGATCACCTCGCGGACGCGGCCGATCTGGTTGCGGAGGTCGGTGGACATCGGCGCGCGGGTCGCCTTGTAGGTCGCGTCTTTGTCGTGCCGGAACGTCTTCCCGGGCGCATCGAGCGCGATCGCGGCGTGCGTCGGCTTGAGCTGATCGAGGATGCTGAGGAAGGTGCTGGTGAAGCCGTAGACAGCAGTCGTGATCTCGCCCGTGCGCTTGACGGAGAATTCGACCGCCTTGCTGCTGCCGCTCCCCTGGAAGACGGTGAAGGAACGATAGATCAGGCTGTGGCCATCGATCAGGACGAGGCGGTCAGTGGAGTCTGGCACGTTGTGATTATACGACGGAGCCGCGGGGGCGGGGAGCGGGAAGTGAGAGGTCGGAGGTGAGGGGCGTGTGGAGCTATAGTTGCAGGGAACGACAGCACTCAAACGAAGGAGCGGCATCTGCATGACGACCGGGAGGACGGACGGGTTCGAGGTGCCGGGCGGCGATGCGAGCGACGTGGCTCAGGCCGCCGAGTTCCGCGAACGGATAGAAATCTTCATGGCGCTCGGTGAAACCGAGCGGCGAGAACCAGCTGCGTCGATCGATGCGGGGATTGAGGCGGTGCGCAAGCTCGTGAGCTTTTCGCGTGAGCACTTTCCGGACGAGACATATGAATTCGGCCTGCGAGTAATCGGCACGAACGAGCAAGCTGGCGGCGCACTTGAGACGAAAGACCAGCCGTCATCCGAGAGTGCACCCGCTGGCCGCAGTCGACGGACGATCCTGGAAGATCTCACGCTGATCGCGGACGTCGCTCGTGAGGGGCGCGAGGAACGAGCTGTGTTGGCGGAGGAGCTTGGATCGATCGCCGGGGAGCTCGGCGGGACGTTGATCGAGCACCAGTCGTGAAAATCGAGCAGGCGGCGCGATGTCCGAAGTGCGGCAAATCGACTGAGGTCGTGCCGATTGCATACGGCATGCCCGCCCCGGAACTGATCGACTCGGCCGCGCGACACGAGGTTGTCATCGGGGGCTGCGTGCTCAACGCGGACGATTCGTACTGCCGCCGGTGCCGGCTCGCCTTCACGAAGTAAGCCTCCGACACTCCAGACACACGGCGGTCCTGGATCGCTGGCGAGGCTCAAGGCTACGGCAATCGAGAACCGCTTGTCCCGTCTCAAGCCGGGATAATCCGCCCGAAACACATTCCATCATGTCCGATGATTAGACTTCCCCATTGAAACACCGCCGACGTGATGGACGTTGGCCCGTCATTCGGGAGGGACAGATGGACAAGAAGCTATCGCGACCAACCCGGATGCTGCTGACAGTGTTTGCAGCCGCTGCGATGCTGGCGGCGGCCTGCTCAGGCGGCGATTCGAACGCGAGTCCGACAGCGTCGTTGACGGGGACGACGACGACGAGAAGCGTCGGTACGACGACCGCGGGGACGCAGGGCACGGATGGGTCGTCGACCGCGGGCACGAGCACGGCGACTGCCACCACGAGCGCGAGCGAAGGCGGCGCGGCGGCGGCGTGCACGCCGGGCGCGGCGGTGACGCCGGCGCAGACGGAAGGACCGTACTTCAAAGCGGGCGCGCCGGAACGCACTGCGATCGCGGCCGAGGCTGCGAACGGCACTCCGCTCGTCGTCACGGGCGTTGTGCTGGACGTATCGTGCCACCCGATCGCGGGCGCGACGCTGGAGTTCTGGCAGGCGGATGCAGACGGCGTGTACGACAACACGGGCTACAACCTCCGGGGCAGCGAAAAGACCGATGCGTCCGGACGGTATCGCGTCGAGACGATCGAGCCCGGGCTGTATCCGGGACGGACCCGCCATATTCATGTGAAGGTCGAGGCACCGGGAAAGCCGGTGCTGACGACGCAGTTGTACTTCCCCAATGAGCCGGGGAATACGACCGACTCGATCTTCGACGCGGCGCTGATTCTCAACATGGCAAGCGCCAGTGCGGGCAGCGCGACGTTCACGTTCATCCTGCCGGCGTAGCTGAGGCCGGCGGAGGGTTTTCGGCGACCATCGGCCTCGAGCCGTTAAGTGCTATGGCGGTGCGAGCGTGTGACCCGCGATTCGCATCGTTTTCGCGTCGTGGCGCGACCGCGCATACTGGGGCTATCCGCACGCAAGCTGCATCGGCCGAAGGAGGGTCTCCATGCCGGAGTACGAGCACATCCTGTACGAGAACCGCGGCCCGGTGGTGCTGATCACGCTCAACCGACCGGAGCGACTCAACGCCTGGACGCAGCGGATGGAGAATGAGTTTATCGATGCGATCGAGGTTGCGTCGGCCGATCCGGGTACGGGCTGCATCGTCGTGACGGGCGCCGGTCGCGGCTTCTGCGCGGGCGCCGATATCGGTGGGTGGGATCGCGGACTCAAGGGGGAGGCGCCGAAGCGGCCGTCAAAGATGCTGCTCGAGGGCGGCAGCCCGGAAGTGCCAATCACCCTGTCGCGCGGCAAGCCAGTGATCGCTGCGATCAACGGGGTGAGCGTCGGCGTCGGATTGACGATGACGATGGCCTGCGACATCAGGATCGCGTCCACGGCGGCACGGTTCTCGGCCCGCTTCGTCAAGGTGGGGTTGACGCCGGAGTGCGGCAGCACGCGCTATCTGCCGCTCGTCGCCGGTTTCGCCAACGCGCTGTTCCTGACGCTGACCGGGCGGATCATCGATGCCGATGAAGCACTGCAGCGACGCCTGGTCGATCGGTTGGTCGAGCCGGATCAGCTGATGCCTGAGGTGATGAAGCTCGCGGAAGAGATCGCGGCGAACCCGCGCGAGGCGATCTGGGCGGCGAAGCGGATGATTCACCAGAATGCGACGGAGCAGGATCTGCGGCGCGTGGTGACGCTCGAGTGCTACTCGATCCGGGAGCGGCAGACGGAGCCGGACCACAAGGAAGCGGTGACGGCGTTCGTCGAAAAGCGCCAGCCCGTGTTTAATCAGGGATTGTGAGGCGACGGCCGCACTGGCGCATGCGCCGATGTCATGAACAGAACAACTGCTTGTCGCATCGCGGTGGGGATAGCGCTACACGTCCGTTCTTGCCGTGCTTCGCTCCGATCCCGAACACGCAACAGCTTCAACAACGAACATTTGTGAGCGACGCGGCTGGCAGGTGCCCAATTAACTCGAAAAGGTAGCAAGACGGATGAGCGATAGCCCATCGGCGAACAGCACCAGAGGAACGACGACGAAGGAACCGACCACGGGCGAAGAGGCGGTCGAGCGCTTCGTACGCGGCCTCGACGTCCGGCCCGATGCGGACGATTGCTTCATCGGCGGGACGGAGCAGGATCGGGAGTGGGGACGCGTCTTCGGCGGGCTCGTGCTCGGCCAGGCGGCGATCGCCGCGGGGCGCACAGCGCCGGATCCGACGATGCACTCGCTGCACGCATACTTCCTGCGCGGGGGCGAGCCCGGTGTGCCGATCGAATACCACGTCGAGCGGGTGCGCGACGGGCGCACGTTTACGTCGCGGCGCGTGCTGGCGCGGCAGGCGGGGCAGCCGATCTGCGACATCACGGCGAGTTTCGTGCATCCGGAGGAAGGAATCTCGCACCAGGAGCTGATGCCGGACGTGCCAGATCCGGAGACACTGCCCGATGCCCGCCTGCAGTATCCGATGGAGGATGGTTCTTTGTGGCCGCTCGGGCCGCTCGAGTGGCGCGTGCTCGTGCCGTTCGACAAGGTCGCGGCTCCCGGCGAGTCGGCCATCGTTCGCGAGTGGTTCCGCTTCCGGCTCCCGCTTCCGGACGACGCCGTGCTCCATGAGGCGGCTTTGGCGATGATCAGCGACATGGGCTCGCTCAACGGCATCGAACGGCGATACGGATGGGACGGGTTCAGCGGCAAAGCGTCGGCGAGCCTCGACCACGCGTTCTGGATTCACCGGCCGACGCGGCTCGACGGGTGGTTCCTGATGGAGACGTCGGCGCCGATCGCGCACGCTGCGCGGGCGCTGACGCACCGGCGGTTCTTCTCGCGGGACGGCACGCATGTCGCGTCGATGGCGCAGGAGTCGATCGTGCGGCGGGAGCGGTAGGTAGTCTGTAGTTCGTAGTTTGTGGCTCGTAGTTTTGGCTTCTCGCGTTCCTCGGCGAACGAAAGTCTTCTGGTCATGAGGGCGATCTTCGGGGGTGGAGGCGCTGCACCCTACGCACACCCGCTTCGCTCGAGGCCACTGACAGCGGATTGGACGAATGCAGCCCGGAATGCGGCGAACGTCACGGCGTCGGAAGCCACTACACTAGTTGTATGGATGCGTACGACTTCCTCGCTAATCCGGGCATTGTCGCGGTTGCGGTTGATGCCGCGGAGCGGATCGCGGCTCGTGTGAGCGAGAGCCCCGTGGACGAGGCGCTGCTTGGGGCCTGTGTCGGGGATCTGAGGGCGTCGGGATATCTGACGCTGACGGTGCCGCATCGGCTCGGGGGCCTGGACGGCAGCGTGCTCGATGCATGCATCGCGCAGGAGAAGGTTTCTCGGGCGTTCGGCTCTGCGGGACTTGCGGCGAACATGCACCTGCAATACATCGGCGCGTCGTCGGTCTCAGGGCTCTGGGAGCCTTCGCGGCTCGATGCGTTTCTGCGCGGCGTGGTCGAGCACGGATGGTTCATAAACAACTGCCAGGCGGAGGCCGAGATGGGCAGCCCGGCGCGCGGCGGCTTGCCGGCAACGACCGCAACGCGCGTGGACGCGGCCGGATCACCAGCGAACATCGCCGGATGGCGCATCGACGGGCGCAAGCAGTGGTCGACCGCCAGTACGTACCTCACGCACTACGCCGTGAGCGCCACCGTGCACGCGCCGGACATGCCCGAGCACCTCGGCCAATTTCTCGTGACGGCGGCATCCCCGGGCGTGCGCATCGAGCCGACGTGGCACGCGCTGTCGATGCGGGAGTCGGCGAGCCACGATATCGTGCTCGACGGCGTCTTCGTGCCGGACGCCGACGTCATCCGCGTGAGCGCGAGCGGCGTGCTGTTCGCGCCGTCGCAGGCAGTCGCGCCGTGGCACGGGTTGACGTTCGCAGCGACGTACAACGGCGTGGCGGCGGCGGCCCGAGACTGGGTCGTGCACTTTGCGGCGACACGCGTGCCGACGAACCTCGGCAAGCCGATCGGCGAGCTGCCGGCGGTGCGGGCGAAGGTCGGGGAGATCGAGGCGCTGCTCTTTACGTCGCGGCGATTGATCTTCGGGACGGCGCGCGACTGGGTCGAAGGCAAGATGGATCGTGCGGCGGTAGCGGCGCAGGTGCCTCTTGTGAAGTACGTCGCGACGAACAACGCCGTGCGGATCACTGATCTGGCATTGCGGATCGCTGGCGGCGTTGGGCTTGCCGATGCGAATCCGCTCGAACGTTGCTTTCGGGACGTCCGTGCCGGGTTGATTCACCCGCCGCTGGATGACGTTGCACTTGCCGGGGCGGCGATCCAGGCAATGCGGGAGACATCTGTCTAGTCGCTGGTGCTGGTCGCTGGTCGCTGGTCGCTGGTAATTTCGCGGACGTGGCTGGAGCGGCGTGTCGTGCAGTGAATCGTCAGACATCGGTCTCCGACCCACCAATCCCCAATTACACGGCGTGCACCGGGGTGACGAGACCGAGTTGCTCGCGGTACCAGGCGATCGTGCGTTCGAGGCCGTACTCGAGGCTGCGTTGCGCAGTCCAGCCGAGCTCTTCCTGGGCGCGTCCCGCGTCCGGCTTCCGGCGCTCAATCTCCGCCTCTCGCGGGTCGATGTGTTCGATGACGGAGTTCGATCCGGCAATGCGAATGATCAGCTTCGCGAACTCGAGCACGGTGTGCTCGCGGGGCTGTCCGAGATTGTAGACGCGACCGCGCGTGCCGTCGGTGAACATTGCCGCGAGCAGGCCCTCGACCATATCGTCGACGTAGCAGAGGCTGCGCGTTTGCGAACCGTCACCGTGGACCGGCAGCGGCTCGCCGCGGAGCGCCTGGCCGGCGAACGTCGGCACCATGCGGCCGTCGTCCAGCGCGTTGCGTGGACCGTAACAGTTAAAGATGCGGACGATGCGGCCGTCGAGACCGCGCTCGGTGATGTAGGCCATCGTCAACGCCTCGGCGAAGCGTTTCCCCTCGTCGTAGCAGCTTCGCGGACCCACGGGGTCGACATTACCGAAATACGATTCGGCCTGCGGATGCTCGAGCGGATCGCCGTAGACCTCGGACGTCGATGCGAGAAGGAACTTCGCACCCTGCTCACGGGCGATCTCGAGCGCTCGCCAGGTGCCCTGCGAGTTGACCCGCAGCGTCTCGAACGGGTGCTCGCCGTAGCCGACGGGACTGGCCGGACTGGCGAGGTGGAACACCGCATCACAGGCAATGCGCGGCGCTTCTTCGAGGTCGCATTCGATCAGCTCGAAGCGAGCGTCATCTTCGAGGCGGCGGACGTTCTCGCGGACGCCGGTGATGAAGTTGTCGACGGCGACCGCTTCCCAATCGCGGGCGACCACCGCATCGCAGAGATTCGAACCAATGAAGCCGGCACCTCCGGTGACGAGCACTCTCATGACGACGCCGCCAGTGCCACGCTCGCGCGCCGCTCGCTTCGGGCTGCGAGGTGCTCGCGGCCGCTGATACCGGAACCAACACCGAAGTAGGCGAAGCCGGCGCGCTCGACGGTGGCGCGGTCGAGGGCGTTACGGCAGTCGGCGATGAGCGGCGTCGACATCGCGGCGCTGAGGGATGCGAGATCGATCTTCGTGAACTCCTCCCACTCGGTGACGACGACGACCGCGTCGGAGTCGTTTGATGCCGAGAGCGGGTCGTCGAACATCATGACATCCGGGAACATCGCGGCGAACGGCGCCATAGCGAAGGGATCGTAGGCGTGCACGCGGGCGCCCTCGTTCATCAGCAAGCGGGCGAGATCGACGGACGGCGCCTCGCGCGTGTCGTCGGTACCGGGCTTAAAGGCGAGACCGAGCAGCGTGACAACCCGGTCTTCAAGCGAGCCGAGCGCATCGCGCAGCATGCGAAT
>JBBSDV010000006.1:0-36646 GCA_038240335.1 Dehalococcoidia bacterium | reverse complement strand
TCCGCCGTCACTCGGCGCGCCACCAACCACCCCAATACCCGGCCCCGCTGCTGTTCCTTCTCGCTCAAGATGATCCTGTCTTTCATGACTGACAGAATCGCTGCTCACTTAAGGACTGACAGAATCACTGCTCACCAACAAAGCGCGTTCGCGGCTTCCGGCGCCGAAGCGACCGTGCTAGGATTGCGCACGCGCCAAGCGGCGTCGAGGGAGTGCGTGGCGTGCGGGGAGTGACGATGCGACGTGTTGCGATGGTGGCCTTGGTGGCGGCGACGCTGTTGCTCGCGACCGCGCGCGCGGCGAGCGCCGCCTCCGTGCCGGCGCAGCATCCCACCGCGATCGTCGCGCGGCAGGTAAAGCCTGCCGTCGACGACAACGACGATTCGCGCGTGGTCGTACAACTCATTGTGCTCGGTATCGTCATCGGTGTCGTTGTCGTCGCCGGCACGTCCGCATATCTTGTGCGGCGGCGGCTCGGACTGACGAAGTACGATGCCGATGCGGCTCGCGCGGCGCAGGACGCGCATCACTAGAGAAGTCGATCGCTCGCGCACCGCTTCTGACGTCCACCTGCCCTCTGCAACCATTCGGCTACTAGAGTCGTACTGTTGACAGGGGCAGATGCGATCAGCAGAATGAACCACATTCAGCGAAGCTCTATCCTGGGGCGCTAGTTGCTCCATATGCACAGGAGGCGGGTCGATGGCGGAGAACGATTCAGGGCTTCGGTACTGGCAGTCGAAACGTGTCTCGCGCCGCAACGTGCTGGCCGGCGCGGCGACCGGGACGGCCGCGCTCAGCGCCATCGCGCTCGTCGGCTGCTCGAGCAGCAGCAACAAACCCAGCAACGGCAGCAATCCCTCGAGCGCGCCGACATCGCCGCCCGCGACCGACGGCTCGCAGGACGGGCCGGGTAAGCCCGGTGGCATTCTCAACGTCCGGCAGGGCACGGCGCTGCCGAGCATGAAGCCGTTCGGACCGAGCATTTTCGCCCTGGCGCAGGGCCTGTACCTCGGCTTCACCACCTTCGATCACATGTGGTACGTGCCGACGGATACCGGCGAGGTCCAGCTGTTCCTGGCGACGAAATACGAACAGCCCGATCCGCTGAACCTCACCGTAACGATCGGCGATGCGGTCTTCCACGACAAGGCGCCCGTCAGCGGCCGCAAGGTGAAGGCACAGGACATCGCGGCAAGCTTCAAGCGGTTCCGCGAAGAAATCGGCATTGGCTACGACTGGCTCCACAACGTCATGGACGACATCGTCGCCATCGACGACCACACGATCAAGATCACGCAGAATCAGCCGTGGGCGTGGGTGTTCACGTCATCGAACGCCGGATCGCCGATCACAAGTTCGATCCTGCCAGAAGAGATCCTGCACCGCGACGACATCCTCCAGAGCGACGCGATCGGGTCGGGCCAGTGGGTGCTGCAGAGCCACGACAACGGCGCCAACATCCAACTGCGGAAGTTCCAGAACTTCCGCCAGTTCGCGGGCACGAAGTCAATCGCCGGGCAGCCGTTTTTGGACGGCATCAACAACAAGCTGATCACCGACGACGTGGCCGCCCTCGCCGCGTTCAAGGCCGGTGAGATCGACACGTACGGATTCACGAACAAGACCGAAGCCGAGGACACGAAGCAGGCGCTCGGCGACAAGATCGTGGTCGGCAGCGACCTTTCCCGAGACTACTACACGTTAATGCTGCAGTACGAGCCGCCGTTCACTGACGAGCGTGTTCGGAAGGCGATCAACCTGCTAATCGATCGCGACGAGGCGATTCTTCTGCTCGCGGAAGGAAGCGCCCGCAAGTGCGGCCCGATGCCGCCGGCGCACAAGAAGTACGCCCTCTCCGAGGACGACCCGGACCTGCAGGAATATTTCCGGCACGACATCGCCGACGCGAAGAAGATGCTCGATGCTGCTGGCTTCGACTACAACCAGGTGATCGAGTTCAAGCACTCGGTGCGGCCCGGTGACGCGCAGATCTCTCAGATCCTCCAGCAACAGCTCAAGCGGGGCGGCGTCCAGACCAAGCTTGTGCCGGAAGATCTGGTGAAGTGGTTTAGCCAGTCGCTGGGACAGAGCAACTTCCACATGACGGCGTTTCTCCACCTGCCGTACGAGGATCCCGACCTGCCGCTGCGCTTCTACCTCGGCGGCAAGGGCGACCGCAAGAACTTCATGCAGTATCAGGATGCCGACGTCGACAAGGCTGTGCTGGCCGCCGCCGGCGAGCTGGATGAGACGGCACGCATCGAGAAGGTCAAGGAGGCACAGCGCGTGATCATGGCCAAGACCTCGCCGATGATCAATCTGTTCTCGGAGATCGGGTACGGGGGCCGGTACAGTTACATCAAGGGCGCTGTGACGGGCCGCGGCTCGTACGGCCTCTTCAACCGGACGAACTGGCTCGACAAGAAGGCATAACGCGATGATGATCCCCGCCGGGGCGCCACGCGGCACAATGGAAAGCACGCGCTGATGGCTCGTTACGCGCTACGCCGCCTGTCGTTTTTGCCGATCATCCTCATCGCCGTCTCGATCTTTACCTTCGTGCTGCTGCGTGTGCTGCCGACCGGCGACATCGCCGACGTGATCGGCGGCAGCAACGCGACGGCCGAACAGAAGGTCAAGATTCGCGACCGCTACGGACTCAACGATCCGATTTTTCCCGTGTCGTTCGGCGGATCGACTCTCGTTCAGCTGCACGCCCATAGCCAGTACTCCGACTGGCTGCTCGACGCGGTGCGCCTCGACTTCGGCAAGACCTACACCAACGAGGAGAGCGTACTCACGGTGTGGAAGCGCGGCTTCTGGCCGAGCTTCGAGCTCGTGGCGATGAGCCTCGCGTTCAGCGTCTTTATCGGCGTCTCGTTCGGCATTCTCTCGGCGATGTACCGGAACTCATTGATCGACTACATCGTCCGCATCTTCGCCGTGCTGGGGACATCGATTCCCGAGTTCTTCCTGCTGACGCTGCTGATCATCATCCCCTCGTATTTATGGAACTACGCGATGCCGTCTGGTGGCTACGTGCCGTTATGGGAGGATCCGGCGCGTAACCTCCGTGTCTTCTTGCCGGCGTCGATCATCCTCGGCATCGGCGGCTCATCCGGGCTGATGCGGCTCGTGCGGACGACGATGCTCGAGGTGCTGCGCAGCGACTATGTGCGCACCGCCAAAGCGAAGGGCCTCCAGCAGCGCACCGTCGTCCTCACGCACGCGCTGCGCAACGCCGCGACGCCGATCCTGACGGCCGTCGGCAGTGCCTTTATCGCCGTCTTTGGCGGCTCCGTCATCGCCGAGAAGATCCTCAGCATCCGCGGCAACGGGCTCTTCTTCTTCACATCGACCTTCAGCCGCGACCTGCCGGTGATCCAGTTCCTGGCGATCTATACGGCCGCCGTGGTCGTGCTGGTAAACCTCATCGTCGACCTCTCGTACGCGTGGGCTGACCCGCGAGTGAAGTACAGCTAATGGCGACCATTGCGGATCGCGGCGCCACACGGCTCGCCGCCGGCGAGGCGTGGGAGCTTCCCGAAGACAAGCGCTGGCACCAGAAGCTGCGGAAGCTGGCCGCCGAAAATCCGGTCGGCGCGGTCGCGTTGTTGATCGTCGTCGGCTTCACCGTCCTGGGGCTGTTCGGGCCCTACATTGCGCCCTACAGCCCGACCGATCTCGATGCGCCGTCGCAGTACCTCAGCCCCAGCGGGTCGCACCTCTTCGGCACCACGAAGTTCGGGCAGGATCTCTTCAGTCGCGTGTTGGCGGGCGCCCGGATCGACCTCAAGTTCGGGGCGATCGTGCTCGTCATCGGCTTCTTCCCCGGCACCTTCCTTGGCGTCGTCTCGGGCTACTTTGGCCGCTGGATCGACTACCTGATCCAGCGCTCCAGCGAGGCATGGACGGCGTTTCCGCAGCTGTTTCTCCTCCTGACATTCATCGCCGCCTTTGGCCCGGGATTGCGTACGGTCGAGTTCGTCGTCGCGATCGGCGCGCTGTTTAGCGGCTCGCGCATCCTCCGCGTCGTCGCAATCGTCGAGAAGAACAAGGAGTACATCGCCGCCGCTCGCTCGACCGGCGCGAGCGAGTACCGGATCCTCTGGCGGCACATGCTGCCGAACATCATGCCGTTCATCCTCGTCGGCCTCAGCAGCGTCTTCGCCGTCGCCGTTTTGCTCGAATCGGCGCTGAGCTTTCTTGGCCTCGGCGTGCGTCCCGGCGAGCCGAGTTGGGGCGCCGACCTGAGCATCGGGGTCGGCTCCGGCAGCACGTACCCGTGGCTGGTGATCTTCCCCGGCCTGGCGATCAGCCTCGTCGTCCTCGCCTTCAACCTCCTCGGCGACACGCTCCGGGACGTCCTCGACCCGCGCCTCCGCGGCTCCACTGGCAAGGCGCGCTAGGTGCGCTTGAGAAGCGGGAAGCGGGACGTGAGAAGTGAGAACTCAACGCGGGCATCTGTCGCATCAGGCACTCACCTCTGCCTTTGGCCTCCACTGTCCCGCGAGGGGCGAGGGGCTCTTGTGGGGCGGCGGGTAAAAGGATTCGGCGCGGGCCTCAATAGCGGTTGTCGCACTTGCGCGTCCGGGCGAAGATGACAGCACCGCAGGCTGTTATTTGTGCCGACGCAAGCTGTCCAACTTCCAACATCCAGATCACTCGTGCCGCTCGCGCATGAGTCGCGCCGCATCTTCGAGCTCTTCGATGCGGTCGATCGCGATCCACTGACCGGCGAACTGGTACGCCCCCACGGGCCGATTCTGCGCGAGCAGCGCGTTGACGAGATCGGGTATATCGAAGAAGCGGTCGTTCGGGATGAGGTTGAGCGCGGAAGGCCGGAGCGCGTAGATGCCGGCGCTGACGATGTCTTTGCCGACCGGCTTCTCGTCGATGCCGGTGACGCGGTCGCCGTCGACCTGGATCACGCCGTACGGATGCTGCATCTGGAACTCGCGGGTCGCGACCGTCACGTCGTAGCGCCCGCGCTGGTGGGCCTCGATGAACGCGCGCATATCGAGGTCGGTGAGGAAGTCGCCGTTCATCGCGAGTAGCGGTTCGTCGGGCGGCAGGTCGAATGATCGCCGCACCAGCGCAAGCGGCCCGGCGGTGCCGAGCGGATGCGCCTCACGCACGTACTCGACGTGGACGCCGAGGTGCGCCCCGTCGCGAAAGTACGTCTCGATCAGCTCCGCGCGGTAGCCGACGGCGATGATCAGATCGGTCAGTCCATAGCGCTTCAGCCACTCGATCATCTCCTCGAGGATGGGCTTCTCGCCGACAGGCAGCAGCGGTTTCGGGATCGTGTAGGTGAGCGGCCGCAGCCGGACGCCCTTGCCCCCCGCGAGGATCACCGTCTTCATACGGCGTACTCTTGCGGTCGGTAGAGGTCGATGTGCGCGCGGATCCAGTCGACAGTCTGCCGCAGCCCGTCCTCCAGCGTCGTCGACGCGCGCCAGCCGGCGATGCGGTAGGCCTTCGAGCTATCGGAGAGGAGCCGCGACACTTCGCTCTTCTCGGGCCGCATGCGCTGTTCGTCGCTCTCCGCGATCAACTCGCGCCCGACGATTGCCCCGACGGCCTCGACGACCTGCCGAATGCTCACCTCACGCCCCGAGCCCAGATTCACGACCTCGCCAAGTGCGCCGTCGTTGCGGCCGACCATGAGAAAGCCCTGTGCCGTATCGCCGACGAAGGTGAAGTCGCGCTTCGTGTCGAGCGCTCCGAGACGGAGCGGCTGCTCCGAGACGGCCTGCGCGATGATCGTCGGGATCACGGCGCGCGCGGACTGCCGCGGCCCGTAGGCGTTGAACGGCCGCACGATCGCTACCGGCAGACCGAACGAGCGGTAGAAGCTGAGGCCGAGCGCATCGCCGGCGATCTTCGTCGCGGAATAGGGCGATTGCGCCTGCAACGGGTGCTCTTCGTCCATCGGCACGCGCAGCGCCGAGCCGTACACCTCGCTCGTCGATGTGAGGACGACGCGCTCGAGCGTGCCGAGCTCCTTGGCGGCGACGAGTACGTTCGAGGTGCCCAGGATGTTGGTGGTGATCACTTCCTGCGGGTGTTCGTAGGAGTACGGGATGCCGATCAGAGCGGCGAGGTGAAACACGGCGTCGGCGCCGCGCAGCACCTCGCGCACAGCGTCGAAGTCACCGACATCGCCCATCGTGATGCGCACGCTCGCGAGCGTCTCGGCCGGCAGCATGTCGAGGCTGCCGCGCTGCCCGCGCGAGGTGTATCGGAGCATCGCTCGCACCTGCGCCCCGTCGGCGACGAGGCGCTCGACAAGGTGGCTGCCGATGAAGCCGCCCGCGCCGGTGACGACGACGGTCTTACCTTCGAAGCGCACGCATCCCCCAACCCAGCAGCCGCGCGACAAGACCCACGGTCGCGATCAGCGCCAGTATGACGCAAACCAGCGCCCACATATACAGCGTGATGATCAGCGCGAACATGAACGGCACGTCGGCCGTCAGGAACACAAGCAGCGCGACGATCGGCGAGGCGAGAAAGAGCCACACCGCGAGCCGCAGCCAATGACTGGCGAACGGGTTCATCGCGCCGGCGTGCCGAACGTGCGCAGCAGCGATCCGACCGAGCGATCGCCGAAGACCTCATGCCACTGGGCCGCCGTTATGCGCCACAGGGTGGCGAGCCCGACCGACGCGAAGATCGAGATCGGCGCGTACAGCGCGTAGTGGTAGCGTGGGTCGCCGATGAAGAGCACGCCGAACATGATCATGTAGAACGGCACGATGCCGAACACCGCCCAGAACCGCGCATCGCGCGGTCGCCACCAGCGCGGCGCCGATGCAAGTGCGATCGCGATCAGTCCGAAGAAGGTCAGCGTCGAGAGCCGGATCAGCTTGTCCGCGCCCTCGGGCCCGAACCACGGCTTGTTGCTCTGCACCCAGGTGACGCCCGCCTCGTCGCTGCGGAAGAGTCGATACAGCCGCTGGGGAATTAGCTTCAATTCCTCGAGCTTGTGAGTTCGCGCCCACTCGCGCGAGAGCCGCGAGCCCTCCTTGTTGGAGTCGAGCTCGATGTTCTGGCGGCTCTCGCCGGCGAACAACGCCTCGAGCTCGGTCGCCGCACTGAGGCTTGGCCCGCCATCGGTGTCTGGATTGTGACCCTGGTAGGTGACGCGGCCGGCGCCGGTCGTGCCGGCAATCGCCTGGCCGAGCTGGATCTCGTTCCGCGCGACCCACGGCGTCACGATGAGCGCGCCGCCGATCGCGAACGCCAGCACCGGCTTGGCGGCGCGCGAGCGCAGGCGAAGGATCATCAGCAGCACTAGAACGCCGCTGTACGTGAGAAACTCGCCGCGCACGTAGCCCGCAAAGACGGTCAGCGCGCCGAGCCCGACCATCAGCACCAGGTTCGGCCGCTCGCGATCGAACACGAAGTACACGAATAGCGCGAGCACCGAGGCGAGAAGAAAACCGAAGTAGGTCTCCGACAACAGCACCGTGGTGAAGAGGACGTGGCTCGGCAGCACCGCCATCACGGAGCCGGCGAAGACTGCGGTCGTCCGATCGAACAGTCGCAGCGCGATGAGAAAGACGAGCGCGACCGTGAGCGCCCCGAACACGATGTTCGCGAAACGGCCGGCGTTCAGCGAGTTCCCCGTGAGCTTGTAGATCACCGCGAGCGTGACGGGGTATCCGGGCGGCCAGAGCGCCGTGGCGGAGGTCGTGTTCTCGTTCGGGTAGATGCGCGAGCCGTCGGCGGCCTTCCATACTGTCGGATCGAAGACGTAGCCGTCGCCCGCGACGAGGTGCCGCGCCGACGTGTTGTACCAAACACTGTCATCGAACCGCCCATCGGTCGGATCAGGATGCACATAGGCAACAGCGAGCAGTCGCACGACGAACGCGAGCGCAAAGACGGCGATCAGCCAGCGTGCGTTCGGCGTTCGGAGCCACGCGGCTGATTGGATGTTGGAAGCTGGGCGTTCGAAGTTGGAACTCGCCGTGTTGGTTGGTGACATTCTCTCGTTCTACTTGCCGATCGGCGTCGCGAAGCTTCTCCAGCGAAGCACAAGGGACGAGGGCATGATACTTGGTGAGGCGTGCGAGATGAGAGGTGGGAGGTAAGGCGCGAGCTTCGCCGAGGCGCGAGAGTTCAGCGCGCACCGCAAGCTGCGCCGGTTTGGGGGCGCCGGGGTCCCGACAGAAGGCGACGAGCAAGACGAGTCTCGCCCACAATATTCGATTGCCTCAGCGGGCATCAGCGGCGCACAATTCCGGAGACGCGAATGAACGGAGCAGATCATGGAACTACGAGGCGCGGTGGCGATTGTGACGGGCGGGGCCCGCGGCATCGGCCGCGGCATCGCCTACGAGCTGGCGAAGGAGGGTGCACGCATCGTCGTCGCCGATCTGCCCGCGACGGCTGCTGATCGAGACGAGACGATCGCCCAGATCGGCAAGCTCGGCAGCGAAGCGATCGGCGTCGATCTCGACGTGCGTGATCACGCGCAGTGCCAGGCCATGGTGCAGGCGGCGATCGATCGATTCGGGCAGGTCGACGTGCTCGTGAACAACGCCGGCGTTATCTCCGTCGGCTTCGTCGTCGGGCTGACGGAGGAGCAGTGGGATCTCGTGTTCGATGTCAACGTGAAGGGGACATTCCTCTGCTCGAAGGCGGTCGCCGCGCACATGATGCAGCGCAAGAGCGGCCGCATCATCAATCTCTCGTCGCAAGCCGGAAAGTCGGGCAAGGCCGCCGTATCGCACTATTGCGCGTCCAAGTGGGCGGTCATCGGCTTTACCCAATCGCTCGCGCACGAGATGGCGCCGTTCAACGTGACGGTGAACGCGATCTGCCCCGGCGAAGTCGACACGCACATGTGGCGCGAAGTGCTCGTGCCGGCGGTCGCGGCGGGACGCGGCATCTCGAAGGAAGAGGCATGGGCGGAGGTATCGGAGAAGGACGTGCCGCTCGGCCGGCCGCAGACCGCGGCGGATATGGGGCAGGCTGTCGTCTTCCTCTGCCGCGCCGACAACATCACCGGCGAATCGATCAACATCAGCGGCGGTACGGAGATGGGGTGATCTGGGCGTTAGATGTTGGAAGCTGGATGTTGGAAGCTGGGTCTGAGTGCTGATCTTCTTGCCGGAACCGACTGCAAGTCAACCGCGCGCCGCGCAAACTCTGAACTGTGAACTACGTCGCTTCACGGCCCTCGGTCAGTACTGAATTTCACCCGCTTAAACCACGCAGTGATCGGACCACGAACACCATGACCACCAGCATTGGCTTCATCGGCGGCACCGGCGAGGAGGGGATGGGGCTGGCCTTCCGCTTCGCGAAGGCGGGACATCCCTGCGTCATCGGCTCTCGCGCGGTCGAGAAGGCGGAGGCCGCCGTCGCGGAGCTACACGAGAAGGAGGCGTCGTTGCCGCTCACCGCCGCGACCAACGATGCCGCGGCCGCGTGCGACATCGTCGTCGTGACCACGCCGTACGCGGCCCAGGCGTTGACGCTGCCGCCGGTGGCTGAGACGCTCGCCGGCAAGATCGTCATCAGCACCGTCGTGCCGATGGCGTTCGAGGCGGGCCGCGCATCGCTGCTCGCGGTGCCGGAGGGTTCTGCGGCGCAGCAGCAGCAGGCGCTGCTCGCCGCCTCGACGGTTGTCGCCGCATTCCAGAATCTCAGTGCGAAGAAGCTGCTCCGCGGCACGCCGATTGAGGCCGACGTCGTCGTCTGTTCGGACGATGCCGCCGCGAAGCAGCAGGTGATGCAGCTGGCAGGCGAGATTGAGGGCGTGCGCGGCGTCGATGGCGGCGCGCTCGCAAACGCCCAGATGGTCGAGGGGATCACGGTGCTGCTCGTCAGCATCAATCGCAACTACAAGACGCAGGCCGGCATCCGCATTGCCGGTATCAAGATCGAAGGCGCGTCGTGAGCGAGGTGCGCATCATCGGCCTTGCGGGGATCCCGGAGGTCCACCCCGGCGACGACCTGCCGGCGATGATCGTCGCGGCGGCGCGCGGGAGCGGTGCGACGATCGAGGATCGCGACGTGCTGGTGGTGACGCAGAAAGTCGTGTCGAAGGCGGAAGGCCGCATCGTCGACCTTGCCGACGTAACGCCGTCGCCGTTCGCGACGCAGTACGCCGCCGCGTACGAGAAAGACGCGCGGCAGATCGAAGTGGTGTTCGCGGAGACGAAGCGCATCGTGCGGATGGAGCATGGCGTGATGATCTGCGAGACACATCACGGCTTCGTCTGCGCCAACGCAGGCGTCGACGCGTCGAACGTCGAGAAGACCGGTACGCTCTGCCTCCTGCCGGTCGATCCCGATGCATCGGCTCGCCGAATCCGCGACGCCGTGCGCGCTGGGCTCGGCGCTGACGTCGCCGTCGTCATCTCCGACACGTTCGGCCGGCCATGGCGCGAGGGTCATGTCAACTTCTCGATCGGCATCGCCGGAATTTCCCCGGTGATCGACTACGCCGGCCAATACGACCCCGCGGGCTACGAACTGCGCGTCACGCAGATGGCGGTCGTGGACGAGCTCGCGGCTGCGGCGGAGCTCGTCCACGGGAAGCTCGCCCGCGTCCCCGTCGCGATCATCCGCGGCGCCGAATATACCGCGTCCGAAGACGCATCATCGAGCACGCTGATCTGCGCCGCCGAGAAGGATATGTTTCGGTGATGGTCGACTGGTCGCTAGTGCGGTGTCGCTGGTCGGGGAGTGGGCATTCGCCCGTCGAGATACCGTCGCTCGCTTAGTTGGATCAATCTCAAAACCTGTCCGTTCTTACCCCCTGCGAGCGTTGCGAGGCATCGCGGATGCGCCAATGGCGCCCGCTGAAACTTCACGACGTCGCGTCGACCGCATGAATCGTCGCCTCGGACGAGCCGAAGCGTCCAAAGACTTTCGTCCTACGGCAACGTCGCCTGTCTCGCGGCGAGGACTTGGGCGCAACGCGCGGTTACCGCCGCGGGCGTCTCGCCGCGGTAGCCGTGCGCCGCGGCGCCGCCGGCTTCGCGCCGTTCCGCGATGCCGCTCTCGCCGGTGACGTCGAACGGGCGACGGTCTTCGTCGCCACCTTCGCGCGGGCGGCGCGGTTCCCGCTCGCGGCCTCGATCTTGTCGAGGCGGTCCTTGAGCTTTGCGTTTTCCTCGAGCAGTTTGTCGAGGTCGTCGCGCAGCTTGCGCACCTCCTCGCCCTTGTCGGCGCCCTCGCGCAGCCGTGTCATCGCCTCGCGCGCCGAGCGGATGACGCGGCCGTCGAGATCGCGGGCGCGCGTCCGCTCGAGCTCCGCGACCGCCTTCGGATCCTTGATATCGGCGAGTCCGGCGATTGCGTTCAGCCGCACGCGGAGCCACTCGTCCGGCAGCAGCTCGACAAGCCGATCGTACGCCTGCTCCTTCGCGCGATCGCTGATCTGCCCGAGCTTGCCGAGCGCCGACGTCGCCGCCCCGCGGATCGGGTTCGACTTGCCACGGCGCGTCCACTCGATCGCGATCGGCAGCGCGCGTTCGTCCTTCAGTTCCGTCATACCGGCGAGCGCCGATGCGCGGATCACGTCATTCAGCGACTCCTTCGTCATCGCGACCTTCGCCAGCACGTCGAAAGCGCGCGCCGTCCGCGTCTGGCCGAGCGCGTTCGACGCCGCCGCCTCGACGTAGTAGCTCGCGTCGCCTTTGCGCACGATCGCCTCGAGCGCATCGGCGACAATCTCGTCGTGCCGGAACTGGCCGAGCGCCTGGACGACGCCGCGGCGCGCCTTCGGGTGCTTCACCTTGAGGCATGCGAGCAGGGCATCACGCGCCATCTCGCTGCGCATGAGGCCGAGCGCGCGCGCCGACTCCGCCTGCACGCCCCAGAAGGCGTCGTTGAGCACCGCGGTCTTGAGCGCGGCGACGGCCTCCATGGTGGCCAGCTTCGACAGCTCCTTCGCGGCATCGATGCGGCCGACGACGTCTTCGTCGTTCTGCAGCTGGTAGACGAGCATGTCCTTGCCGCGCTTGAACTCGACCGACTTGAGGAAGTTGTGACCCGGATCGAAGCGCACCATCTGCGGCTTTCCCGGCAGTGAAAAGAAAAAATTATGCACCATCTCGTCGACCTGCACGCGGAAGCTCTGCCGCTTGCCATCGACCGTGAAGTCGACATCGACCGGCAGCCGGAACACCGAGGAGTCCTTCTCGTCCTGCGTTTGCGTGACGTTGAGCTTCGCCTGCCGCGCATCCTCATCCCACTCGAACGCCAGCTTGAACGCGGGATGGCCGCCCTTGTACACGTACTCGTCGAACAGCCAGTCGATGTTGCGGCCCGTCGCCGACTCGATGGCGCGCTGCAAGTCCGGCGTCGTGACGTTGGTGCTCTGGTGCTTCTGCACGTAGTGACGGATCGCCTTCGACCACAGCTCGTCGCCGAGCACGGTGCGGATCATGTGAAGGACGAGCGACCCCTTTTCGTAGAGGTGCCGGTCGAACAGATCGATCGGCTCGTGGTAGACGTTGCTCACGATCGCCCGACGATAGCGGCCCGCGTCCTCGCCCATGTAGATCTGCGCGTTCTGATACAGCTCGTAGCGCAGCTCATCGATGCCCTTGTTGTGCTCGGTAAACAGCGCCTCGAAGTACGTCGCGAAACCCTCGTTGAGCCAGCCGTGCGACCAGTCCCGGCACGTCAGCAGATCGCCGAACCACTGGTGCGCGAGCTCGTGTGCGAGCAGACCGTCGGAATCGACATCGAGCGATGCGCGCTTGTCGAGCAGCGACGTGTCGGTCAGCGTCGTCGCGCTGATGTTCTCCATGCCGCCGAAGATGAAGTCGGCGACGAAGCTCTGCGCGTACCGGGCGTACGGATACTTGACGCCGGTCGCGTCGCTAAAGAACTGCAGCATCGCCGGCGTCCGATCGAGCGTCAGCTGCAGATCCGACTCGCGTCCGCGCGGTCCGTAGTACTGCGCCGGCACGCCCTGCCAGTGATGGACGATCTCCGCGAAATCGCCGACGACCTGGCTGAGCAGGTAGGTGACGTGCGGGACGGCCTGGTACCAGTGATACGTCTTCGTGTTCTGCCGCTTATTCTCGACGACGCTCTTCAGCTCGCCGTTGCCGATGCTGATCATCGAGGCCGGCACCGTGACGATCACCTCGCTGGTTTGCTGGTGATTCGGGAAGTCGATGCACGGGTACCAGTGCCGCGAATCTTCGTCCTGTCCCTGCGACCACGCCTGCAGCGGCTTGTTCGGGTAGTCCTTGTCCGGCACGACGAAATAGAGACCGCGGCGCGGATATGCCGAATACTCGATCGCGATCTCGAACTCCGTGCCGGCCTTAGTGCCGCGCCCGAGATCGACGCGCAGCACGGGGTCGCTGTACTCGAAGCGCACGGCCTTGGCGGCGACGCTGACGGCCGTGATTGTCATCTCCGCCGCGTCGAAGTCGATGTGCCGGACGCCGTTATTGATCGCCTGCACCGTGTGTGTGGCGACGCCGGTGATGTGCCGCGCCTTCGGGTCGATGCGAATCTCGAGCTTGATGTGGCGCACATCGACGACAAGATCCGGGGCGTAGTGCGCCGTGTCGCCCGTCAGCGGGAACGGCCGCGACGATGCCATCATTCCGGCCGCCGCCGCGATTCGCGAGCATTCGTTTCGGCCCTGCAGCTCGCGGTCGAGCGCGGCGTCGATCAGGTCAGGCATAAGAGAATCCTCCGCGGCGTTCGCGCGTTCTCCGCGCATGGCCGATCATCGGGCGCACCGGCCCGGAGCAGGCATCAGGCTTCGTTCGGCCACTGGTATCGGCTATGGTAGCGAGCCGCGCCCGGGCGATAAAGCGCATATGCACTGCACAGACGCCCAGGATCACGTTATCGGCAGCGCACACCCTCCAAAGGCCTCTCCCTTGCCATCCCCGGCGACTGCCTGTTACGATTGTTGATGTAATCGCTTAACTTTGCAGACTTCTCTTCCGCGAAGCTAATCAGCGGCCAAAATACGGGTCTACGATGCGAATTTCGACTAAAGGCGACTACGGCGTACGGGCTCTCATCGAGCTCTCGCATCACTACGGCGAGGGGCCGCGTCAGAGCGCCGAGATCGCCGCCCAGCAGCGCATCCCGGAACCGTACCTCGACCAGCTGCTGACGACGCTGCGCAAAGCCGGCTTCATCCGCAGCGTCCGCGGCCCGCAGGGTGGCCACGCGCTGCTCCGGCGGCCGGAGGAAATTCGCCTGAGCGACGTCATCCAGGCGCTCGAGGGGTCGCTGTCGCCGGTCTCACACCTGCACGATGAGGGACACCAGTGCCGCGCCGCGCACGAGGTCTGGCACACGGTCGAGGCAGCAACGAAGGAAATCCTCGACGGCGTCACAATCGGCGATCTTGCGGCGCGTGAACTCGAGTACGATCGTGTCGGAGGCCGCTATGTCATCTAACACACCCGCAGCAGCCGTGGCGCCGAACGCACGCGAAGGCGTGCGCGCCGACGGCAGGCCGTTGATCGCCTACAACGCGCTCGAGCTGATCGGCAACACGCCGCTCGTGCGGCTCGGGAAGATCGCGCCCGCGACGTCGGCGGAGATCCTCGGCAAGATGGAATCGCTGAACCCTGCAGGCAGCGTCAAGGACCGGATCGCGCTTGCAATGATCGAAGCGGCGGAAGCGTCCGGACAGATCGAGCCGGGCGACACGATCGTCGAGCCGACATCGGGCAACACCGGCATCGGCCTGGCGATGGTGTGCGCCGTGAAGGGCTACAAGCTGATCCTGACGATGCCCGAGGACATGAGTATCGAGCGGCGCCGATTGCTGACGCGGTACGGCGCACAGCTCGTGCTGACGCCGGCGATCGAGGGGATGAGCGGGGCGGTGTATGCGGCGCAGGAGCTGAACGACAAGAGCAAGGCGTACTTCATGCCGCAGCAGTTCAACAATCTCGCCAATCCGGAGGTGCACCGCCTGACGACCGGGCCGGAGATCCTGCGGGCGACCGGCGGACGCATCGATGCGTTCGTCGCCGGCGTAGGCACGGGCGGGACGATCACCGGTGTCGGCGACGTGTTGAAGCGCGAGTTGCCGGACGTGCTGATCGTGGCGGTCGAGCCGGCGAAGTCGCCTGTGCTTGCGGGCGGCAAGGCCGGCATCCACGGCATCCAGGGCATCGGCGCCAGCTTCGTGCCCGGCGTCCTCAACCGCGACATCTACGACGAGATCATCGAGGTGAAGGACGACGACGCGCTGGCGATGACGGCGCGCCTGACGCGAGAAGAGGGCCTGCTCGTCGGCATCAGCTCCGGGGCGAACGTCTGGGCCTCGCTGCAGGTCGCGAAGAAGCTCGGTGCTGGCAAGCGCATCGTGACGATGCTCTGCGACACCGGCGAGCGGTATCTCAGTGTTAGTTTGTAGCTTGTAGTGCGAGGGACGCCACAGATGACCACAGAAATGCCGGACGTGAGACTCTCGATGATCGAGTCTGCCACGCTGGGTTCTGTCAACCACGAACCGCTGACTGTGAACTCATAACTCTGAATTACTACAAACGACGAACTACGAACCACAAACTCGCCACGTAGCAACCGATGGAACCACAAATGGACCACCAACCCGTACACATCGACACAACTCCGACCGCCGCTTCCCGCGTCCCGTTTCTCGCCTCCGAGGCAGACCGCGACCACGGGCATCTGCACATTGACCGCGGCACAGGCGGGATCGATCCGGCCTCGCGGGTGACGCTTGCCGCGCACGAGACTGAGGGGGATGACTGCATGCCGCCTGTTTCCGTCTACATCCCAACGCCGTTCCGCAAGCTCACCGGTAACAAGCAGCGCGTCGAGGCTGAAGGCGCCGACGTCGCCGAGGTGCTGGCGAACGTGGACAAGCAGTTTCCCGGCTTCAAGCAACTCGTCTTCGGCAGCGGCAGCGACGTGCCGGCGCACATCAATATCTACGTGAACAAGCAGGAGATCGCGTCGCTCGACGGCGTCGCGACGAAGGTCAACGAGGGCGACGAAGTGGCAGTGATACCGGCGATGGCAGGCGGCTCGGACAATGGCGCGGCGCAGGCGCCAACGCCGCCGCGGAAACGCATCGGCGCGCTAACGGGCGAGCAGGTCGAACGCTACTCGCGGCACATCATCATGCCGCAGGTCGGTCCGTCCGGGCAGCGCAAGATCATGGAATCGAGCGTGCTCATCATCGGCGCCGGCGGCCTTGGATCGCCGATCGCGGTCTACCTGGCGCTGGCTGGCATCGGCAAGATCGGCATCGTCGATTTCGATACCGTCGATATCTCGAACCTGCAGCGGCAGATCCTGCACCAGAACGACGACATCGGCAAGCTGAAGGCGGTCTCGGCGAAGGAAACGATCAACGCCTACAATCCGGACGTCGAGGTGGTAACGCACGAGGTGCCGATCACGTCGGACAACGCGATGGAGATCATCGCCCCGTACGACTACATCATTAACGGCGCCGACAATTTCGCCGCGCGCTATCTCGTCAACGACACGTGCCACTTCCTCAAGAAGCCGCTGATCGACGGCTCGATCCTCCTGTTCGACGGACAGGTGACGGTGTACCTGCCCGGCCAGGGCTGCTACCGCTGCCTCTACCCGGAGCCACCGCCGCCCGGCATGGTGCCGAGCTGCGCCGAGGCCGGCGTGCTCGGCGCGCTGTGCGGCACCGTCGGCACGATCCAGGCCACGGAGGTGCTCAAGCTGATCCTCGGCGTCGGCGAGTCGCTGCACGGGCGGCTGCTACTGTACGACGCCCTCGAGATGGAGTTCCGGCAGGTGCGCATCCGCAAGAACCCGAAGTGCGTGCTCTGCGGCGAGAACCCGACCGTGACGGAGTTGATCGACTACGACGCCTGGTGCGGCGGCGCCTTCGGACACACGAACGAGGAGGAGCAGAAAGCAGTCGACGCGGCCGCGGCGCTGCGGGAGAAGGCGAAGGCGTGATTGCCGGCGCGCGTCGCCGCGTCGGTATATCGCGGCGATAGAAGCGGAACCTAGAAGCTGGATGCCGGCGGAAGTTCACAGTTTGCAGTTCACGGTGCAGGCCCGCTGAAACCAACGGTCAACTGCGAACTTCTCACGCTGAGCTGGCCTGCCAACTGTGACGGAAGGATGGAGATGATGGCCGTCGAAGTGAAAGTGACATCGGTGCTGCAGAAGATCACCGGCGCGAAAGTCGTGCAGGGAGATGGCGGCACGGTCAGCGAGCTGCTCTCGGATCTCGACGGCAAGTTCCCGGGGTTCAAGAATCAGATTATGCAGGATGGCTCGCTACACCGCTTCGTCAACATCTACCTGAACGACGAAGACATCCGCTACCTCGAGCAGCTCAACACGAAGGTGAAGAGCGGCGACACGATCTCGATCCTTCCCGCGCTCGCGGGCGGCGAGAGTTAACAGTTCTCAGTTCACGGTGGGTGACGACGATCCGCAGAGGGACACGGATAGGCTGAGCGATCAGATTTTTGTGACGGCTAAGAATCACGGCTAAAACGTCGAGACCTCTCAACTACAAACGACGAACTACAAACGACAAACTACGAACGACAAACTAACATGCTCTACAACAACCTGATCGACGCTATCGGCAACACGCCGCTTGTCGAGATGCCGCGGATGTCGCCGAAGCCGGCGGTGCGGCTGTACGCGAAGCTCGAGGGGCAAAACCCGAGTGGCAGCGTGAAGGACCGCATCGCGAAGTACATGATTGAGGAGGCCGAACGGACGGGCGTCCTGACCAAGGACCGCATCGTCCTCGAACCGACGTCGGGCAACACCGGCATCTCGCTCGCGATGATCTGCCGGATCAAGGGCTACCGGCTCAAGGTCGTCATCCCCGAGAGCGTCAGCTCAGAGCGGACGGAACTGCTGACGGCGTTCGGCGCCGAGATCGTGTACTCGGACGGTGTGCGCGGCACGAATGGATCGATCGAGGTGGCAAACAAGATCGCCGCCGAGGACCCGGCGTACTTCATGCCGTACCAGTACGGCAACGAGATGAATCCGCGCGCTCACTACGAGACGACCGGCCCGGAGCTCCTCCGCGACCTGCCGGAAATCGATGTCTTCGTCGCCGGTATGGGTACGGGCGGCACGCTGACCGGCGTTGCGCGCTACCTGAAGGAGAAGAAGCCCGGCATCAAGATCGTCGCCGCCGTGCCGCATCCCGGCGATCTCGTGCAGGGGCTCCGCAGCCTCGAGGAAGGGTTCATCCCGCCCGTTCTCGACGAGTCGCTGCTCGACGGCAAGATCGTCATCGATTCGCACACGTCGTTCGCGTCCTCGAAGGAGCTGACGCAGAAGGAAGGCATCTTCGCTGGCATCTCGGCCGGCGCGGTGGTCAAGACGGCGCAGCGCGTCGCCGAGCGTCTCGACGCCGGCAATATCGCCTGCCTCTTCGCCGACGGCGGCTGGAAGTACCTCAGCACCCAGCTCTGGACGACCGACTACAGCGACCTTCCTTCCGACATCGAAGACAAGATTTGGTGGTAATCGCCGACTTACGTAGCTAAATCAGCGTGTCAACGGGGCCGATTGCAAACGGATTGCAAACATCAGCCCCCGAATACGATCCGCGATACGCGCTCGGCCGCGTCTTCCTGCAGCGCAGGTATCGCGTGGCTGTACGTGTCGACCGTCATCGCGATCGTGCTGTGGCCTAAGCGTTCTGAAACCACCTTCGGATGAACGTTTGCGGCGAGCGCGAGGCGATGTTGGAGATTGGAAGGCGGCGGGGGCCATTCAGCGTCCAGCGTCTACTTCGAGCTTGCAGGCCGGACGGTCTCTGTCTCACGCTCACCTCTTGCCGACGGGCATGCCCTCATCGGCCACCTGAGACGGCGCGACGTCGACCGCGCGATTGCGCATCGAGTCGAGCACGCCAAGGCGCTTCGTCGCAAACTTGGTCACGCCGGGAAAGAGCTCGGCGAGCGCGAACAGCGGCCGAATCGGGCCGGGCGCAACGAGCACCTCGGTCGCGCCTTCGATCACCTTGATCACGGCGTCAGCGACCCGCTGCGGCGGTACCTCGCGCATCATCCGCGGCGCCTTTTGGCCGGTATCCGCCCACATGCCCGCATCCGAGACGAAGCCGGGGCAAACAACGCCGGCTGTCACACCGGTGCCGTCGAGCTCGATGCCGAGCGATGAAGTGAAACCGTTGAGCCCGTGCTTCGATGCCGAGTAGATCGCGTCATAGGGCGTCGCCGACTTGCCGGCGAGCGACGAGATGTTGACGATCGCGCCGCGCCGCCGCGCGAGCATGCCCGGCAGGACGAGCTTCGTCAGCCAGATCGGCGCGCTCAGATTGGTGCGCAGGATCGCATCTACCTGATCGATCGAATGTCCGTTCACGCTGGCATTGATCTCGATGCCAGCATTGTTGACGAGAATGTCGATCGTTCCGAACTCGCGCTCCGCCGTTTCGACGAGGCGCTGCAGGTCGTCCGGCGAGCCCACATCGGTCGTGACGGCGATCGCCCGCACACCGAGCGCTTCGCACGCACGTCGCGTCTCCTCGAGCTTTGCCGCGTCGCGCGCCGCCAGCACGAGATTAATGCCGCGGCCAGCCATCGTTCGCGCGATATACGTGCCGAGCCCGCGTGATGCGCCGGTAAGAATCGCGTTCTGGCCGTTCAGGTTCTTCATGGTCGTCCTCCTTTACGAAAGTTCACAGTTCACTTCACCCGAAAGCAATTTGTTTTTGTTCGTCCCACGGTGCGTCCAACGAACGCCGTCTTGATGCACAAACGTTGTAACTCGCTACTGGGTAACTCATCACTTGCTGCGCATTCGCTCTCGGTCGCGCTCTTTGTCGACGAGGAGCTGCACGTCTTGCGGATGCGGGATCGCGACGAGGCGGAACTCCTGCACGTCCGCCGCCGTCTGGCAGACGATGTCCCCGTAGTCGAACATCGTCCGAAAAATGCCATTGCGTTCGACCGTCATGTCCTGCACGTTGACCAGATCCGCGGTCGAGATCTTGAGGTTGAATGGCGTCGTCTTCGTGCTGTCGATGATCCGCTGATCGGTGATCACCCAGATGTCGTTGTTGTATCGGTACCAGTTGAGGAAGGCCAGCACGCCCCAGTACACGACCCAGACGAGCGATGCGATCGAAAACACGAGCCGCGGCGTGCCGTCGAACCCCAGCGTCTTCGAGAGGAACACCGCCGCCAGGATGATCGGTATGACGGCGACGAGCGCGAACATGAGCGTCCGCGGCCAGAGATAGAGCCAGTGCTTGCGGCAAAGCATGAGCACGTGCTCGTCGTCCTGCAGCGGAAAATGCAGCGCGCCGTCCTTGTGCGCCGGAGCCGTGTCTCTCGCCATGCATGGCCTCCTCTCGCGTTTCCCCGCGGTGTACAGCGTCCACTGCGGCCCTATCGTCGCACCGATCGCGGTCTCATGACAAGCGGCGCGTAGGCGTGCCGCGCCGATCGCTTGGTACGGCTTCCGCGCAGCGCGGGCGACGAGGTCGATGGCGTGACTCTGCGGATGTCAATGCGATTCATTGCAGTTGTTACATTTTCGCCGATATACTCGGCTCACTTTTACGGGGCCTCGCAGAGGCCGTCGTCGGGAGGCAGAGCAGGCGGAGTCTCGACGGACCAGGCGGCGCTGCGAGCAACCGGTGCCGCGGGCTTGCCGAGGTTTTGTGCGGGGTGGGGAGAGGGCGGTACGCAATGGAGATCCTGGGGTTCCCGAAGTGCCAGAAGTGCAATCAGGGCGACCTTGTCCCCCTCTCCGACTTCGGCAGTCAGGGCGCGGCGATTCACTTCAAGGCATGGGCCTGCACAACACCCGACTGCGGGTTCAACATCAAGATCCGCAACGGCGACCTTTACATTGATGAGCCGATCGCGAGCGGCGCCATGCACAGCCCGCGCCTTCGGTGAGGTGCATCTCGCGAGTCCGATGACGTGCTAGCGCGCCTCGACGGCGCGCTAGCCCTATTTGCAGTGGCGCGATCGGCGCTTGGTCACGTGCCCCCTCATCAGGTCCACAGATCCGGGAACTCGCGTTGGTGAAATGCTCGGAGCTCGGCGAAGCGGGCCTCGTACGAGGGCGTGCGCAGCTCCGGCGTCGTCATGATCACGGCGTCCTCGTTGTTGTCGGTGTAGTAGCGCTTGCGTAGCCCCACCTTCGCGAAGCCGTACTTCTCGTACAGCAGCTGCGCCGCGTCGTTCGACGCGCGTACCTCCAGTGTCACGACTTCTTGGTCGGCGTCGCGCGCCAATTCGACGCTGGCGATCAGCAGCCGTTCGCCGATGCCGAGGCGGCGATATTGCTCACGCACGGCGACGGTGACGACGTGCGCTTCGCCGACCATCAGCCAGAGGCCGACGAAACCGAGCAGGAACTCGCGCGAGGGGGTCTCCGGATCGTCACCGTTGCCGACGATGCGGCGGAGCGCGCCCCAGAGCCCGCGCGATTCCGGCGCGCCGGCCACCGCCTCGTCACGCAACTCCGTGAGCACGAGGTACCGCGCGATCTTGTTCGATAGCTCGCGCCGGTAGGCGGTCTGCGGCCACATCGAGGGAAACGACTCGCGTTCAATATCCGCGACCTGAGGAATATCCTCGGCAGCCATCGGGCGAAGGCTGGTGCGGAGAAGCGTGCGCATACTGCTCACTATCTGGGTCGAGATTCGATGGCAGTGTACAACGAGCGTCGCGCGCGCCGGGCATGATTGTTTGGCCCATGACAACCATCTGCGGCGGCAGAACGAGCGACACCCGAGCTTCGCTGAAAACGCGACACAACGGTGCGTTGAAGCACACCGCAGGCACCGCAGACCGCGCGAACACCGGCGGTAAGGGAATGGATGTCGGGGAGCTCCGCCTAGGACAACCGCCGGACAACCTGCACGTGACGACGCGGCCGAGAACGTCGAACAGATTACCCAACTCGAAAACCGTGACAGCATCGCTATGAGGCAGAGCGATCACTCCGCCGACCTAAGTCTAGTGGCGCAGCCAGCCCGCACGGGGAGCGATCGCGCGCTCGAACTAAAGGCCGGCGCGCAGCCGATCGCGGATCGAGCGGTATCCCGTCAGCTTGATGCCGAGACCTTCGCAATAGTCGCGCATCTCGCGCGTACGGAAGATCTCGTGCTCCTTCGCGCGGTGTCGGCTGTCGACGGGCGTCATCGCGTCGAGTTCGTCACCCGCCTGCGCGGGATGGACGAGAAAGTGCGTCAGGCCCGGCCGCAGGTTCGCGAACATCTCCTTGAACCGGCGTATCTTGTCGTCCGGCGCGATCTCGCTCAGCGTCTGGACGATGACGTTGTCGAGCAGTGGCCAACCGCGCGCCTCGAGCTTCGCCGTCTGCTCGGCGTAGACGTCGGCGGCGTCGCTGAGCGCGGCTAGACGGCGTGCGCTCGGCCGGATGAAGAAGAGCGGGAGGCGATACTCCATCGCCAGATCGACATACAGCGGCAGATACTTCGGCTGCATCACCGCGCCCATGTGCGTGTCGAGGTGCGTCACGTCGATGCCGCAGGCGAGGGCGTGATCGATCTGGGCGCGCAACTCCGCATGCGCATCTTCGGCGGAGACGTGCGCGACGACGTTCGCGACATCGCGCCACATGCCGCCATCGGGCGCGTGCAGCGTCGACGCCGGACGCCCGGTCATGGCGGGCCAGCGATAGGTCTCGTACTCGGCCGTCAGCGTCATGTGGATCCCGAGATCGAGTTCCGGGTGTTGCTGCTGCAGACGCACGGTCTCCATGAACCACGGCGCGGGCACCAGCGTCGAGCCGCAGGTGAGGCTGCCCTGCGTCATCCCCTCGAGCGCCGCGACGTTCGAGGCGTGTGAGAAGCCGACGTCGTCGATATGGGTGATCAGCACGCGATCATCAGCGCCGTAGCCGAGCATCTCGAGTGTCTTCGTCATCGGGAGCAGTGTATCTGCTGGTGGGTGTCGTCGTTCGTTCCAACATCCAACCTCCCGCGACATCCCGCCGCCAAAAGTCCAACCACCTTCAGCCCGCCGCGTTCCACTCCTTCACTCCAACCCGCAACCCGGATAATCTGGCGGCATGGACCTCGGCATCATTGGCTTTCAGCGGTCGGGCAAGACGACGATCTTCAATGCGGTCACGAAGGGTGATGCGCAGACCGGGTCGTACGGCGCGGGCGTGCAGCCGAATATAGGCGTCGTCAAGGTGCCGGATGCGCGGCTCGACGCGCTGGCGAAGATCTTCGATCCAAAGAAGTTCACCCTCGCCGACATTCGCTACATCGACTTCCCCGGCGAGGCGTTCAGCGGCGGGCAGGGGCCGCCGCCGCAATTCCTCGCACAGCTCGCCCGCTGCGATGCGTTGATCCACGTCGTCCGCGCCTTCGAGGACGAGACGGTGCCGCACCCGCAGACGACAGTCGACCCGGAGCGCGATGCATCGACGATGGAGCTCGAGCTCGCCTTCGCCGACGCCGCGTTTATCGAGAAACGCCTCGAGCGGATCGAATCGTCGATGCGGTCGGTGAAGATGGCGGAGCGCGAGACCGCCGAGCGCGAAGTAACGCTGCTGACGCGGCTCAAAGCGGGGCTCGAAGCCGAGACTCCGCTGCGCGCGCAGGAGATCAGCGAGGAGGAGGCGAAGACGCTGGTTAACTACCAGTTCCTCACTGACAAGCCGCTGTTGATCGTGCGCAACATAGACGAGGGCGACGCGGCCCGCACCGCCGAAATCGAGGCGCAGTTCGGCGAGCATTTTGCGGGTCTGCAGACGGCCGTTGCGGCAATTAGCGGCAAGATCGAGCAGGAGCTGGCGCAGATGTCGGACGAAGACGCCGCGGAGTTCCGCAGCGATCTGGGCATCAGCGAGCCGGGCCTGGCGCGGATGATCCGCATGTCGTTCGAGCTCACCGGACTGATCTCGTTCTTCACCGTCGGCGCCGACGAGTGTCGCGCCTGGAACGTACGCCGCGGCGCAAGCGCCCCAGCCGCCGCGGGCAAGATCCATACCGACCTCGAACGTGGCTTCATCCGCGCCGAGGTCGTCAGTTCCGCCGACCTGCTCGCCGACGGCAGCTACGCCGAGGCACGCAAGCACGGGCATCTGCGCCAAGAAGGCAAAACCTACGTCGTCGACGATGGCGACTGCCTGAACATCCTGTTCAATGTGTGAGTTCGTCTGCGAAAACGATTTCAGCGCTCAGCTCCATGAACTGTGGATCGCGAACTGTGAGCCGCGAACGGCGGACCGAAAAACTGTGAACTACAAACGGCGATCTATCCATTTACCCATCCATGCGTGACTTCGACGACGCTTGGCACGCGCAGTGGTGGGGCGACATGGAGGCCGTAGGCGGCAATATTATTGCGGCGATGCGCATGCGCGTCGTCGAGCGGAGCGCCGAGAGCGTCGTGCTCTCTATGCCGCTGGGGCCGGGCGTGCGGCAGGGCACGGGTGTCTTCGCGGCCGGCGCGCTGATCCAACTTGCCGACGTCTGTGCAACCATGGCCTGCTTCGAGGCTTGGGGCGCGACTGCAGAGAACCAGGTTCCGTTCCCGCTCAGTATTCAGATCAGCGTCAACCTGCTGCGCAACACGAACCAGGGCCACGCCACCGCGGAGTCACGAATCATGCATCATGGCCGCACACTGACCGTCGTCGAATCGAAGGTGCGTGGCGACGACGGCCGCCTGCTCTGCGTCGTCACGAGCACGCACGTCCCATCGCCGCAGAGGGAGCCGAAGTGAGCGAACTGAAGTCGTTTGATCGCGTTGCCCATTGCTACGACGAAACGCGCGGCCTGCCGCCTGAAGCATCCCGCATGATCGGCGATCGCCTCGCCGCCATCCTCAGGGACATCGCGCCGGCGCCGCGGCTGCTCGAAGTGGGCATCGGTACGGGACGAATCGCGGTGCCGCTCGCGGAGGCGGGCGTGCGCGTCGCCGGGATCGACATCTCGGCCAAGATGCTCGGTGTGCTGCGCGAGAAGCGGCAAGACATCGACGTGATGCTTGCGGAGGCGGCACGGCCGGCGCTGCGGCTGCAGTCGTTCGATGCGCTGCTCTTCGTCCACATCCTCCACCTCGTGCCGGATCCGGAAGCTACACTGCGCGCGACGCTGCCGCTCGTGCGCCCCGGCGGCATCGTGATCTATGGCGGCGATGGTGGCGGCTACGGGGGCGATGCATTGCGCGAGCGGGCAAACATCATCATCCGGGATGCCGCGCACGAACTTGCGGGCGTAGACCCGGCGACCTGGGACGCCCACGAAGATTCACGGCTGCTCGCCGATCGCATCGTGGGCGGCGCTGCCGCATCGAGCGAGCGGATGGTCATCGCCGCTTGGCCCTCGCACACGCAAGGGCGTCGCATGATCGACCGCCTCGCCCGCCGCGACTACTCGAGCTCGTGGCGCATCCCAGAGGAGCGCTTACCGGCGATCATTGAGCGCGTAACGCCGCAGATCGATGCCCTCTTCGGCGGCCTCGATCGCGATGTCGAGTTCGAGCGTACGTTCGAGGTAACCCTCTCGCGCGGCTGCCCGGGGTAGACGGCCGGTGTCGGAAACGCCCCCGGGTCCCGTGGAGCGAAGCGGATGCTGGACGCTGGATGCCGGAGTTTTTGCCGAACCGCGAGGACGCGAAGATCGCGAAGCCGACGGGTGGCCAACGTTGAACGACGAACTACAAACGACGAACTACAAACTCATATGCCTATGCTTCGAGCGGGCCGCCGTAGGGCTCCTTGGCGTTCGCGATGATCATGATGACGACGAGCAGCCCGAAGCCGGCGAGCGCGAGCAATCCGCCGCGCGCTAGCCACGAGGCCGCTTGCGCCGCATCGTGCGATGCGTTGCCCTCGCTGTGGTCGTGATCCGCGTGTGCCTCGTGTTCGCTCATCCTTCAATCCTCGCTCGCCGCTGACCTGAACACTGTGAACTGTGAACTGTGAACGACGAACCAACAACTGCAAACTAGATGCCCCCGGACGCAAGTACCGCCACAGTTCTCACGCCCGGGGAACATAGGCTTCCGACCGAAGTCGTCGGCCCGGATCGGACGACGTAGCTGGCCCGTCTCGGGGTGGCGGCGACTCCCCCCGGGTAGCTACGACGCGACTCTCAGAGGAATCGCTTGGCGAGCAGCACAGCTGCGCGCTCGCCTCCGGTCCGTTCGCTGCACATCCTAAAGCAGGATCGGTGAAGCGATGCTCACGGCAGCGTCGTCTGCATGACGAGACCGTTACAAAACCAGGCGAACGGCCCGATCTGAAATGTCCTAAGGGCGCTCGTTCGTCAGCGTCGCAGCTGAGCCGTCCGACGACGAGTATGCGTTTACTGATGCTCGCTCGACCAGCCGACTACTCGGCGATGCCCAATTGCTCGCGGTAGTCGGGCTCGATGGCCTGCAGGATGCCCGCCTCGACGTAGCGGTCATAGGGAAGCTGCAGCGCCTTCGAGACGAACTGCGCTGGTACCGGCAGCTTCGGCGCTTCGGCGATGATCGCATCTTCCTTGAGCTTGGCGATCTCGTCTTCGCTGTAGCCCAGCTCACGCAACACCTCGTCGTTGTGCTGGCCGAGGGTCGGCGCCGGTGTGCGCGCTTTCGCCTCAAAGCGGCCGAACTTGGCGGCGAGATGCCGTTGCACCGGCCGCTTGCCTAGCATCGGCTGGTCGATCACGTCGAAGTGATGGCGCTCTTTGAACTGCGGATCGAAGAGGATCTCCTTGCCATCGAGCACGGCGGCCGCCTTCACGTGCCCCGCCTGCAGCGTGTGCATCACATCGTAGTGATCGCGCTCCGATGTCCACTCGGTGATCGCGGCGTCGAGCTCGTCGTGATGATCGTGACGAGCGAGCACCGTGGCGAAGCGCGCGTCGTCGAGCCACTCCGGGTGGTTCATCGCCCGCGCCATGCGCTCGAACTCGCCGTCATCGGAGCACGAAATCACGGCCCAGCGATCATCGCCGGCGCAGCGGTAGCATCCCTGCGGCGCGGCCCACTCGCTGCGGTCGCCGTTGCGTTCGTGCAGGCGGCCGGTCATCTGGTATTCGAGCAGCGCGGCGCCGATGATCGGAATCGCCGCCTCCTGCTCGCTGAGGTCGATGTATTGGCCCTTGCCTGTGCGGCGGCGATAGGCGAGCGCCGTCAGCACCGCCCCGGCGCCGATGAAGCCCGAGTATGGGTCGGTGAACGACAGCCCGGAGCGCATCGGCGGCCCGCCCGCGTAGCCAGTGATCGACGACAGGCCGGAGGCGGGCTCGAGGCCCATGCCGTAGCCGGCATAGTCGCGCATCGGCCCCGACTGCCCGTATCCCGAGAGCGAGCACATGATGATGTCGGCCTTGATCGCCTTCAGCGATGCGTAGTCGAGCCCGAAGTTCGCCATGACTCGCGGCGTGAAGCTCTCGATGACGACGTCTGCCGTCACGATCAGCTTGCGTATGATCGCGCGCGCCTCTTCCTTCGCGAGATCGAGCACCATCTCGCGCTTGCTCGCATTGCGAACGACGAAATACGACGCGCGGTGCCAATGATGATCGAGGCCTTCGTTCTCCGTGATGATCAGGTTGCGCGTCACGTCCATGCGGCTCGCGGACTCGAACCGAATGACGTCGGCGCCCAGATCCGCGAGGATGCGCGTGCAAGCCGGCCCGGCAAACACCTGCGCCAGGTCAACGACGCGGACGCCTTCCAGCGGCAGTTCTTCAGTCATCGCGTTCCCTCTTTGGGTTGCATGTTCGGAGGCGACGCGAATCGACCGCGACAAGCCTCGCGCCCGACCCGCGACCAACTCGCAGATCGCAAGTGCCGACTCAAATGACGCCTCGATCGCTGAGGATGGTGAGGTCGCCCTTCTCATAGCCGAGTTCATCGACGAGCACGTCGACATTGGCCTCGCCGCGCTTGGGCGCCGCCGATGTGTGTAGCGGCGTCTCCGACATCTTGAACGGCTGACCGGGGATCGTCAGCTCGCCGCCCGGCGTCGGTGTGCGCTCGAAGAAGCCGCGCTCCGCGAGATGTTCGTCGGAGAGCAGATCCTCGGCGTTGGGGACGAAGGCGAAGGGCAGGCGAAACGCCTGCGCCGTCATCACGATCTCCATTGCGCTATGCGTCGAGAGGTACGGCTCGATCAGCGCCTCGAACTCGCGCCAGCGGATCATCCGCTCGCCGCCCTGCGTGAAGAGTGGCATCTTGTCGAGCTCGACGTTCTCGAAGAGCAGCGCCATCGGCGAGGCGACGTCGGGCGTTAGCGGCGAGGGGAAGCCGCTGGCGCCGGGGATGACCACGATGTGGCCGTCGGCGCATGCCATGATGTCGTTTGGATAGCCGAAGATGTGGCGCGAGTAGTAGCGACGGCGGATCGCGCCCTGGAACGCATACATTGCCGCGTTGTACTCGTCGGCCGCGGCGACGGCCTCCGCCATCGAGACATCGACATAGTCGCCGCCGCCCCGGGTCGCTCGATTCTCGAGCGCCGCCAGGATGCCGATCCAGAGCTGCACGCCGGCGATGTACTCGCCCGGCTCGCCGCCGGTGGTCAGCGGCTCTCGATCAGGCTCGCCCGTGTTGTACATGATGGTGCTCATCGCCATCGCCGTCAGGCTGTTGCCGTCGTAGTCGGCGTACGGCCCGGTGGCGCCGAAGGGCGAGACCTGGGCGACGATCAGTTCCGGAAAGTCGGTCTTGAGGTTGTCATACGAGAGCCCCCACTCCCGCAGCGTCGATGCCTTCTCGCCGCAGACGAAGACCTCCGCGTTGGCGAGCAGTTTCTTCAGGACGACCTGCCCCGACGTCACCGACACATCGAGCGTGATCCCGCGCTTACTCGTGTTGAGGTGAAGGTAAAGCCCCGACTGATCGGGGTCGGGCATGTCGCCCGGGAAGGGACCGAGGCGGCGCGAATAGTCGCCGCCGGGCGCCTCGACCTTGGTCACGTTGGCGCCGGCATCGGCGAGCAGCTTCGTCGCGTAGGGGCCGGCGATGCCCTGCGAGATGTCGACGACGCGCAGGCCGTCGAGTGCGCGTTCGGTCATGGTTCGCTCCGTTCAGCTTCGGTGCCGGAAGCATACGATCGCGGCGCAGGCCGAGCAACGGGCTCTCCCGGCGAATGACTTCGGTCCGTCATCGGGTGCTCGGTGCGTTCCCGTTCGGACGTCGTCGGAGCCAGAAGACGGGAAGACAGAGCGAGCCGGGAGACGGCGGATCCTCGGCGGAGGCGCTGCGCCGTCTAGATGCTGCTGTCTTATCGGGTCGCCTTAGAGCAGCGCCGCGACGTGGCGCGCGATCGCGAGCGACGCGGTCATCCCCGGCGATTCGATGCCGCCAAGATGCACGTAGGAGCCGTCGCGCCAGATCAGAAAGTCCGCTTGCGGCCCGTCGGGCGCTTGTAGCTTAGGCCGGTATCCGACCTGCCCCGGCGCCAGATCCTCAATCTCGAGTGCCGGCAGGTAGCGGCTAGCCGCGGCATGGAAGTCGGCAAGCCGCACGCCGTCGTTTCGGTAGTCGAGCGGCACACCGTCATCGAGCCACTCCGTATCGGGCCCGAGGTGGACCCCGCCATCGATGTCGAGCGTCACGTGCACGCCGAGCCCGCCCTTCGCGTGCTCCGGCACGGGATACACGAGGTGGCGCAGCGCGCGTGCCTTCTCCGGCGTGATGATGTCGTAGTATCGGCCTCTGTTCACGGTCTGTCGTAGAGCGGGCACTGCCGCACCAGTTGCGATCGAGGTGCCGCCGTCGAGCGGGTAGTCAAGCATCGCCGCGATCGCCGGCGCGCCGAGACCGCCGCTGTTCACCAGTACCTCCGTCGTCAGCACCGACTCTGCGCCTTGCGGATCAGTAACGTGAAGCGCGAAACCGCCGAGCACACGCTTAATCCCCGTCACCTCGTGCTTCAGCGCGATCCAAGCGTCGCGTTCCAGCACAGCCCCGGCGAAGGACGCCATCAGCGCCGACTGATCGATGACGCCCGTCGTCTCTGAATGCAGCGCCGCGATGCAACGCACGCTCGGCTCCATATCGCGAAGTCGCGTCAAGTCGTCGATCATCATCATGCCAAGAACGCCATTCTCTGACGCGCGCTCACGCACGCCCTCCAGCGCCGGCAGCTCGCTCTCGTCGACGGCGATGATCAGCTTGCCGAGCTTGTTCGCGCGCACGTTGTGTTCGGCGCACCACTCATAGAGCAGCGGGTTGCCGGCGAGGCAGAGCGTGTGCTTGAGCGACCCCGTTGGATAGTAGATGCCGGCATGGATGACGCCGCTGTTGTGCGAGCTGGTCTCGTAGCCGTAGCCCGCGTGGCGTTCGATGACGGCGACCTGTCTCGTTCGCGAGAGCTCGACCGCGATCGCGAGTCCCACAACGCCGGCGCCGATGATCGTGACTTCCGTGTCCAACGTTAGCCCCAGAAGTTCGCTAGACGGCCAGGGACGTTAGACATGATCGCCACATTAGGATGGCTGATGTGGGCGTGCCAAGAGGGCCGAGAGCCGATCCCACGAGGGCGATGCTCGGGGCGTTCCCACTTCCCATTTCGCGCATCCACTTCCCGCTTCCTACGCCAGCGGTCGCTCGGCGAGATCGAGTGCGAGCTGGATGAGCGTTCGCACGGGGATGCCGCTTGCGCCCTTGACCAACACGCCCTTCTCGGAGTCGTAGAAGTCGACGCCAGCGATGTCGAGATGCGCCCAGGGGCGATTGTCGACGAACTCGCGGAGGAAGAAGGCGGCGGCGATCGACCCTGCGCCGCGGCCGCCGCTGTTGCGCACATCGGCCACCGTGCTCTTGTTCAGCTCCTTGTAGTCGGCGAACATCGGCAGCGGCCAGCACTTTTCTCCCGCGGACGCGGCCGCTTGCTTCAGCCGCTCCGTGAGCACGTCGCTCTCGGAGAACACGCCGAAGGCAACGTTGCCGAGGGCGATCGAGATCGCGCCGGTGAGCGTCGCGACATCGACGATCGGCGAGAGATCGAGCTGGATCGCGTAGCACAGCGCGTCAGCCAGGATAAGTCGGCCTTCCGCATCCGTGTTGACGACCTCGATCGTCTTCCCGTTCATCGCCGTAAGCACGTCCGTCGGCTTGACCGCCGTGCCGCCCGGCATGTTCTCGGTCGCCGGCACGAGGGCGGTGACGTTGATCTTCGGCTTGAGCCGCGCGATCGCCATCATCGCCGATATGACCGCGCCGCCGCCCGACATGTCGCCCTTCATCTCCTGCATGCCCTCGTTCGTCTTGAGCGAGATGCCGCCGGTATCGAAGGTAATCCCCTTTCCGATGAGGCCAAGCGGCTTCGTCTCGACGCCTCCGTTGTACGTCAGCATGATGAACTTCGGTGGCTGAGCGCTGCCCCGGGCGACGCCAAGGAAGGAGCCCATGCCCATCTCCTCGATCTGCTCGCGGTCGAAGATCTTGCAGCCGAGCCCGACCTCGCCGGCCATCTTCTCGGCGCGAGCCGCAAGCTCCGTCGGCGTCAAGAAATTGCCGGGTTCGTTCGCAAGATCCCGCGCGAAGTTCACCGCGTCGGCGATGATCGTCCCGCGCTGCGCTGCCGCCTCGAACCCACTGATGCGCGCCTGGTCGTTCTCGATGACCGCCATCGATTCGACCGTCGTCGCATCATCGTCGGCCTTCTTGTGGCGGTCGAACCGGTACAGGCCCAGAATTGCACCTTCGGCGATCGCCTGCGCACACGCGGCGCCGTCGAGGCCGCCGACGCCCGCACCGTGGGCAATCGTGGCATACCGCGTGATTCGCTTGCCCCGCATGAATCGGGCGACGGACGCGCTGAGGCTGCGCACGTTGTCGACGCTAAAGTCGGCGCTCTTGCCGAGGCCGGCGACGAGCACGCGCGGCGACGGCAGCTTGCCCGCTGTATGCAAGAGCGTCAGCTCGCCCTGCTTGCCGCGGATGTCGCCCGCCGCGATGAGCTCCGTGATCAGGCCGCCAAGCGCGCGGTCGAGCGCACCGGTGGCGCCGGCGGGCGCCGTCACGCCCTCGAAGAGGTTGAGCACGATGCACTGCATTTCGGTCTTCGTGATATCGCCGGCTTCGACCGTAACCTGCATTCGGCACCCTCTCCTGACAGTACTATCGCGCTGCGGAGGCATCATATGAAGCGCCGCCTTGACGAACAATACGGCGCACCCCTTACGCCCTGTCGTCATCACTTCCGGCACCGACTCGGAGCTGCCTCCATCGGAGCGGCGTACCAGCAAGCTGATGTCCCATCAAATGAGTGGTCATGTCAAGCCGAAGCCCAACAATCTCGACGGCTCGCGTTACCATCGCGGAACAAGAGTTGTGCCGGCGTGCGCGGGAGTTACGAACACGTGAAAACGATGGCGCAGGGCGCAAGGACGCTTTTCGCGCCGATCGCCGGGTGGCTGCGGTACCTCCTCGAGCGTGTCGTCGTGCTGCCGGCAGCGGATCTGCTGCCCCGGCGATGGGCGCTTCGCGTCGCCGACGTCGTCGGATTTGTCGATCTCCTGGTGCCGTCGACGACCGCGATCATTGCGCTCGGTGAGGCCAGAGCAAGCACGGGCTTGCGTGGCTGGCGCCGTGTCGGCGCGGCCGGCCGGCGGCTTGGCGGTTCGCGCCGGGACCTCGTCATGATGCGCCGGCTGCGACGGGGCGTCGAACATCCACGCGAATGGAACATCATCGAGGTCAATGGCGACCAGGTGCATGAACTGATCGCGGAGCGTCGGTCGTTCGTCGTTGCCACCGGCCATTTTCATCACGCCGCCGAACTCGCCGTTGGGAATGGCCTATATCCATGGATTGCCAACCGGGAGGTGACCTCAGCGATGCCCCCTTGGCGATTCTCGCCGCGGATCATGCGCGAGCGTCTGCAGAACCACCTCTTCTTTGGCATCGCGGGCGCCATCGAGGGAGGGGAAGACCGCCAGTTCTTCCCGCCGGCCGGCGATCCTGCCTTGGTGCCGGCGATCCTGGAGGCTCTCGCGCTTCCGGACGGATGCGTCCGCATCTTCATCGATGCAATCTGGACGAAGGCGCACGCCCATCGCCGTCCGTTCGCGGGAATGCGTGAACGCGCGTTCGCCTTCGGCGCCGCCCGCATTGCCCGGCTCGCCCAGTGCCCGGTGATCCTCGAGGTGTGCATCTATCAACCCGATGGCTCCGTGCGTATCGAGTGGGGGCCGTGTATCGAACCACCATCGATCGACGACGTCGCCGCTGATGTCCGCGTCATCGACCAACTGGTCGACGCGCTCGAGATTGCCGTCGGGCACTACCCCGAGCAATATCTTCATCCCATTGGCAGGGAACGCAGATGGAACGCCGCGATGAACCGCTGGGAACCGGGCGCCCTCGCCGAGAGCGCGCTCGCCGACGAGAGCCTGATCGCGCATCGCGCGTGAGTCTCCAGCGCGTATAGACTCGCGTATGAACGACGAAGCAGGCAGCACGATTACCCTCCGCGACGGGCGCGCGCTGGCATACGCCGAGTACGGCGATCCGGCTGGTGCGCCCGCGTTCTACTTCCACGGCACGCCCGGCTCGCGTCTCGAAGCGGGATTGCTCGACGAGGAGGCGCGTGCGCATGGCGTGCGACTGGTCGGCGTCGACCGGCCCGGCTTCGGCCTCTCCGATTTCGCCCGGAAGCGGCAGATCCTCGATTGGCCAAGCGACGTTGCCGAACTGGCCGACGCGCTGGGATTCGATCGCTTCGCCGTCGTCGGACTGTCCGGCGGCGGCCCGCATGTCGCTGCCTGCGCGCTCGCCCTTCGCGCGCGATTGACGGCGGCGGTGATCGTCAGCGGCGCAGGGCCGAGGAACGCGCGTATCACGCCGGATATGGGCTGGCTCCGGCGTTCTCTCTATCGCGTGTGGCTCGCGACGGTGCCGGTCTTCACGCCGCTATTTGTCTGGCAAATGATGCTCTCCGTGCGCCACCTGCCGGCAAGCCGCTGGCCGCGCTTCATCGACCCGCGCGTGCTCTCGCGCCCCGGCATGCGCGCGCAGTTCAAGCGAGATCTCATCGAGGCGTTCCGCCACGGCAGCCGCGGCGCCGCTCACGAGTATGTGTTGTTCTCGCGAGACTGGCACTTCTCGCTCAGCGCGATCGCGATGCCGGTGCGCCTGTGGCACGGCGATGCCGACCAGATCGTGCCGATCGTCGTCGGCCGCTTCGTTGCCGCCGCCATCCCGAACTGCGACGCGACGTTCCTCCCCGGCGAAGGTCACCTGCTGATCGTGGACCACACGGGGGAGATCGCGAGCGCGATCGCCGGCTAGGGCCATCGGCCCCCGGTGCTCCGGACGAACCAAGTCTTCAGACCTGTCCGCTCGCTGCTCGGATCGAGTCTCACGTGCCGGCGTCAACTACTCCCTCTCATGTTCCGCTCCACATCCGACATCCCGCTTCCGCTTCCCCTACCCCGGCGGGCAGATTGCGCGCGGCGTGCCTCGGTTGCTACGCTGAAAGTCCAGAGGGATCCGACGGGATACGGCGCGCGCGTTGCATCGCCATGCCCCGTGGACACCTTCTGAGGAGCATCGTCCTTTGGGCAGGAGGTATGCGTGCTCCCAGTACTGCGCGAGGCTTGCGGCGTTTTCGGCGTTTACGCGCCCGGCGAAGAGGTCGCGAGAATCACCTTCTTCGGCCTGTATGCACTCCAGCATCGGGGCCAAGAGAGCGCCGGCATCGCGACATCCAATCTCCGCACCCTCTACCTCAAGACCGGCATGGGCCTCGTCTCGCAGGTCTTCGACGAAGACGACCTCAGCTACCTTCCCGGCCACTTCGCCATCGGCCACACCCGCTACTCGACCACCGGCGCCAGCACGTGCGATAACGCGCAGCCGTTCCGGGTCAGCGGCCCGAACGGCGAGCTGGCGCTCGGCCACAACGGCAACATCGTCAACGCCGCCGTCCTCCGCGACGACATGGTGCGCGAGGGCATCTCGTTCACTACCGGCAGCGATTCGGAAGTCATCGCCCAGATGCTCGCTCATGCCCCGGGCGGCGACTGGAAGGAGCGATGGGCGCACGTCATGCGCAAACTCAACGGCGCCTACTCGCTCGCCGTCATCACCCCCGACGCGCTGATGATGGCGCGCGACCCGATGGGCAACCGGCCGCTCTGTCTTGGCAAGCTCGACAGCGGCTGGGTGGCCGCATCGGAGAGCTGCGCCTTCGATCACCTCGGCGCGACGTTCATCCGCGAGATCGAGCCCGGCGAGGTGATCTACATCGATGCCGAGGGGTTGCAAAGCTTCAAGCCGATCGAGGAGCAGCCGAAAGCCTTCTGCGTCTTTGAGTACATTTACTTCGCGCGTCCGGACAGCGTGCTCGATGGCAAGCTGGTCTACCCGCTGCGGATGAACCTCGGCCGCGAACTCGCGAAGGAGCACCCGGCCCCGGATGCCGACATCGTCATCGGCGTACCCGACTCGGCGACGGCGGCCGCGATCGGCTATTCGCAGGCGTCCGGCATCCCGTTCGTCGAAGGGCTCGTAAAGAACCGATACGTCGGGCGCACGTTCATCCAGCCCGATCAGCGGCTGCGCGAGATCGGCGTCCACCTGAAGTTCAATCCGCTGCGGGAGATGCTGCAGGACAAGCGCGTCGTCCTCGTCGAGGACACGATCGTGCGCGGTACGACGACGACGCGGGTCATCCAGATGCTGCGGAAAGCAGGCGCGCGCGAGATCCACATGCGCGTCACGTCGCCGCCGATCACGCACCCCTGCTTCTACGGCATCGATATGGGCACGCGCTGGGAGCTGATCGCCGCGCAGAAGACGGTCGACGAGATCCGTGACCACATCGGCGCCGACACGCTCGGCTACTTGAGCCGCGAAGGCCTCGTGAACGCTGTCTCCACGACGCGCGACAAGGTGTGCATGGCCTGCTTCACCGGCGAATACCCGCGCCCCGTGCCGCTACAGATGGACAAGCTGGCGATGGAGCCGAGAGAGGGTGAAGGCACTCTCGACCGCCATGCCGTCGAGTACACCCTGCCGCTTCGGCGGGGGTAGCAGGGGTTAGTTTGTAGTTCGTCGTTTGCAGTGTTCACTTGAGCTTCACCCGGAGTTGCTCGGGCACCGACGTACGGCGCAAACCTCCCCCGATTGCCCGCACGATCCGGGTCGCCTACCCTATGCGCGAGGCCCACGATGACATCCGCGTACGGTCACTCCGGCGTTCGCACGACTGAAGAGCTGCGCGACTTTCCGCGCATGCTCGACGTCTTGCGCGACACACTCCGCTTCCGCGACGGCAGGACCGGCGCGCCGAAGCTCGACTTCGGCTACTACGCGAACGTCCTCGATCTCGGCAACAACCTCGGGCTCGCGATCTCGACCGACGGCGTCGGCACGAAGATCCTGGTCGCCGAGATGCTGGGCAAATACGACACGATCGGCATCGACTGCGTGGCGATGAACGTGAACGACATCGTCTGCATCGGCGCTGAACCGATCGCGATGACCGACTACGTCGCGGTCGAGAGCGCAGACGGCAACCTTCTCAGCCAACTCGCGGCCGGGCTGCGGCGCGGCGCGGAGCTGGCGCACATGTCGATACCCGGCGGCGAACTGGCTCAGGTGCGTGAGATGGTGCGCGGCATCGACCTCGTCGGCACATGCGTGGGCACGGTCGCCATCGACCGCGTGCTCACCGGCGCCGCGGTCGCGCCGGGTGATGCGATCATCGGCTATGC
>JBBSDV010000005.1:0-36866 GCA_038240335.1 Dehalococcoidia bacterium | reverse complement strand
TCGCATCAGTGTTCCACAAGCGAAGCATAGGCCCGTCACGGGGCGATCGCGCTGTCCACCGTACACACGGCGGTACCCGCCACGAACCGAATCCCCGACCCTGCCCTCATACTCGGTTCGACAAGCGCGATCTGTTGTCGTACGGAACCTAGCATCGTGCTTCTGAAGGGTCACGAGGCAACTAACGCCGAGACGCCGTCTCGAATCGCATCACGCAGGGGTGAAACGAGGTTGCGGAGCACCGCAGAGCACTCTGCAACGAGGTAGGAGGTTGCCCATTATAGAGCGGGAACTGAGAGCGCAGCGCACTCTGGCGGGGGTCTGGGGCTGTCCCCCAGCAACCTTCATTCTTCTCTCCTCGAAGATCCATCCAGGTACGCGCAAGCGGAACGGCGAAGTGGCGATGAAGTCGGGCAACGCCCGCTACGATGCCTCCGCGTCACGGATCGAAACAAGCGTTAAAGCACCGACGAGAAGACTGAGCGTACAGGCCTCACGACGTCCTGGCTCACTCCGGGCGCAGCCGCGTTTTTTGCCCTACGGCAAGCGTGCGAGCGACGTCTCCGTCGACAGACGCCCGCTGGCGCTGCTCAGCCGGTAGATGCGCCAGTCGTTCTGCTGGTGCAGCAGCGAATATCGGCGGTCGAGGAACCGCTCGAGAGCGTCGAACGGCGCGTACGTGTCGTCCGAGACAACGACGTATACCGGCGGATGCGCATCGAGATCACGCAGGATCTCGCTCTTCGCACCCGGGATCACCTCGCCGAGAAACGACGTGTAATAACGCGTCGGATTCGTCAGCCCGCCGGCCGCGTACAACCACGGCAACTCGCTCCACGCATACAGCGTCGCGCCCGCGTCGTCGTCGTCGATGTACCGGACGATGTCACGCACCGCGATCGTCTTGCCGTCAAAGTAGTAGTCGTAGTCGAGGTCGCTCATCGTCCCGTACTGATGTGACGCAAACGTCCGGTAGTAAGCGACCGGATCGAGTTGCTGCCGTTCCCGGAACGCCGGCGCGAACTGTCCGAAGACCACCGCCGTTACGAGCAGTCCGCCCACGGCGAGCGCAATTGTTCCCGTATCTTCGGTCTCGAGCGAGAGCGGGTTCGCCACGAGGACGAGCGCCAGCGCCGGCACCGCCTGCTGCAGGTAGTGCGGGAACGGGAACGTGCTCGAGGTCGCGCCGCCGATGGCGAAGGCGAGCCACAATACCGGGAAGAACTGCATTGTGATCGCGCCGCCGAGCTGCTTGCGCCGCACCAACCACGCGACGGCGAGCAGCGCCGGCAAGAGGCCGACAAACTTCACGAACGGGTTGTCGTCGGCGAGGCTCGAATAGACGCCGAGCGAACCGACAATCGCGTACCAGTAGGCGCTGAATGCCCCCATGACGGCGAACAGCACCGCAAACACGATCTGCGGTACTGCGAATCCGATCGCGATCGGCGCCAACGCTCGCAATCGGTGCTCGTGCGTAAGCCAAATCATCATGCCGATCGCCGCCCCGTCGAATACTGCGACCTGCTTGTAGCCCGCCGCAATCCCGAGCAGCACTCCGGCGAGCCCGTACAGCGCCGTTCGCTGCGATTCGGCACGTTGCTGCGCGATCACGAAGACCAGCACCGCGAGCGACGTCGGCAGAATCATGAAGGTCTCGGTCATCGCGAGATCCGCCTCCAGCACCGGCGTCCCCATGCCGAACGCGAACGCCAGCCCCGCGACGAGCGCCTGGCGCCTCCCGTACAGCCGCAGCGCAATGATCATCACGACGACCTGGGTCGCGAGCACGAACATCGTCGCGACGAGATGCAGCGCGAACGTCCCCGTGCCCAACAGAGATTGCACCGCCGCGTACGTAAAGAAAATGAGGGGCGGCTTGTTGTCCCAGGCGCCGCTGTACAGCGTTCGCCCGTTGCGTATATTCTCGGCGATTGCGGAGAAAATGCCCTCGTCGCCGTACCAGCGCGGTTCGAACAGCGCTGGATATCGGAGCGTTGCGCACACAGCGAGCGTCAGCGCCGCCAACGCCAGGAATGGCGCCGCTCGGCCGACCCCTCGACGCTCCGCGGATCGCGACTGCATCGCTGAGTGTACCGCCGAGTGTCGAAGCGACCGCGCGGCCTCACTCGTGGATACGGTCTCCGGTTGCGTTTGCCATACTGGATCGAAGAAGCAGCGCGGACACGGAGGCGGAATGGGACGCAAAGAACTCGAGGCGCTCATCATGGTGCTGCAGCAGCAGCTGGCGCTCGGCCACGACAACGTCGCGATCGGCAGCTGGAACATTGGCTATAGTCGCGAAAACGGCGCATTTACGTTCGACAAGTGCGAGATGGGCGGCTACTGCGAGGAACGTCCCAGCGTCGTCTCCCTCGCCGGCGCCGTCCTCGACAGAGGCGGGCCCATCCTCGGCGATGCGTAATCGCCCCGCTCGCCCCGCTCGTGCGCCTCGATTTGCATCGCGATCGAGTGAAGCGGGCGTCCAGTCGCCGCTGCGACCGCCACCGGGCTCAACGGTGTCCCTCGAGCATCCTTCTCATTCATGATCTGGCGGGGTGCGGAGAGCGCCGCGCTCTGCCGGAAGGCTGTACAGGGGCTCCGGGGCGTGTCCCCCCGGGAACGTCCTCTTTCTTCTTTCATGCCTGCATCCGGGTACGCGCCAGCGGACACGGCGATGAGGCGACAAAGTCGGACAACGCCTACGATCGACTCTCGTCGGGACTAACGAAGAGTCGGCGCTAGGTTGCCGCTACCATCGGCGTTCTGGTATTCGATGAGCGATGCCCATTTACGAATACCGCTGTCTCGCCTGCAAGCGCCGTACATCCGTCTTTGTCCGCAGCGTGACATCATCGGTCGCCGCGCGTTGCGAGCACTGTGGCAGCGCCAGGCTCTCGCGCCTCATATCGAGATTCGCCACGCCGCGCGCTGGCCTCAACCTCAACGACGCCGGCGCAATGGATGACCTTGACGAGAATGATCCCCGCGCCGTCGCTCGCTGGGCGCGCGAGATGAAGGACGAGATGGGCGACGACCTCGGCCCCGAATTTGACGACATGATCACCCGGATGGAGTCCGGCGAGGATCCCGAAGCCATCATGTCCGACGCAACCGACAGTTTTGCGGGCGATGAGGACATCTGAGTCGATAACCGACCACTCGCGCGGCTGTCCCGCAACCTCTCCATACTTGCTAACGAAAAAACGCGTGCGTCGACGGCCCCGCCGCGCGCGCGACTTCCCGTCCCCGGAAACTGTTTCGATCTGGTTTCCATCCCCAATTGCCTCCCCCTCTCGCCCTCCCTCGACGCAGACTCATCCAGCACTCGCGGTATCTTGTCGGCGACCGCACCGTGCGCCAGCGGCAGCCCCGAAAGGATCATCCCTGTTGTCACGCGCATCACTCGCACTACCGCTGCTGCTCGCCGCCCTCGCGTTGCTGGCGTCTTCTTGCAGCGGCGCTTCCGGTTCCCGCGCGACAGCGACGCCAAGCACGATCGCCGCGACAGCGACACCCGAAGGCCCCGATCTCACGGTCTTCCGTAACTTCATCTATCCCATTAAGGGAGGCTGTTTGCCGCAGAACGACGTGCTCATGCCCAACGCCCCCCGCGAATACCGCGGCGGCGTCCACGAGGGCGTCGATTTCTACGACTACGACAACTGCGCGAAGATCACGAAGGGCACGCCCATCGTCGCCGCGAAGGACGGCACCATCATTCGCGCCGACCACGACTATCATCCCCTAACCCAGGCGGAACTCGATGCCGCCGACAAGCGTATAACCGATGGTCACGCGAATGACTTCGACGTTCTCGACCTGTTCCGCGGCAGGCAGGTGTGGGTCGATCACGGAAAGGGCATCGTCACGCGATACGCGCACACATCCGACATCCCCGACAACATCCAGGTCGGCACGAAGGTCGCCCAGGGCGAGGTGATCGCGTTCGTCGGCGATTCCGGCACCCCCGAATCGCTCTCTAACCCCGACACCGAGGAGCACGTGCACTTCGAACTCCGCGCCGGCGACAGCTTTCTCGGCCGCGGTCTACCGCCCGACGAGGTGCGCGCCCTGTACGAGCGGCTCTTCACGCCGGTTTCCCAAATGAACGAGCGATGACCCCAAAGAACGACCTGCCCCTCGATGACGAATCCGGCATCGAGGAGCGCCCGCAGAACCGCCGCGAGTGGAGCGGCGCGCTCCGCAGCTTGGTGCTGCCCGTGCTGCTCGTCGCGACCATCGTCGGGGGGCTGTTCTATCTCGAGCAGCGCCGTGGCGGCGGGGCGAGCAACGGCGGCTTCGGCGTCGTCGCTCTCCCGACAGCCCTGAACGCCACCGGCAGCGCGCCGTCGAGCGACGTCGGCCGCGCCGCCCCCGACTTCCTCCTCGAGACGCCCGACGGCGCCCAGCTCCGCCTCAGCGACCTGCGCGGCAAGCCCGTGCTCGTGAACTTCTGGGCGTCCTGGTGCAAGGAGTGCCGCGAGGAGATGCCCGCGATCGTCCGTGCTTCGGACACCTATGCGAGCGGCGGCTTCACCGTCATTGGCATCGACCTGCAGGAAAACGCCGATCAGGTCCGCGCCTTCGCGTCCGAGTTCGGTATGACGTTCCCGATCGTCATCGACCGCACCGGCGGCGTCGGCGACGCCTGGCACATCGGCGGCCCCATCGAGGGCATCCCGGCTTCCTACTTCATCGATCCCGGCGGCATCGTCCAGGCCCGTTCTCTGGGCCCCTTGACGGCAACCACGCTCGCCGAAAATCTGCGCACCATCGGCGTCGGCGGCTCCTGATGGTGCAACCAATCCGCGAGTATCATAAGGTTGCTGCGGGCGTGTCGACCGACCGCGTTCGCCGTCCACTTCAGAAGGAACATCACGATGACGACTGACACAAAGCCCACGTCGATTCCGGCCGCTCTTCCCGAAGATTCGGCGACTGAACCAACGCCGGCAAGCCCCTTCGCGACCCCTGCGAAGGCCGAGCGCTACGACTCCGGACGCTATCTGGGCGCGACCGGCCTCAACTGGTACACGAGCGACCCATCGCTTCAGCGCGCGCTGAAGTTCTACATGCGCCCCGACGCCTACGAATGGGCGCAGCCGCATCTCGCGAAGTGGGGCGCGCTGATGGGCGGCCCGGTCTCCGAGCGCGCGGAGGAGACCGACCGCAACCCGCCGCGCCTCGTCAAGTACGACCGCTGGGGCCACGACATAAGCCAGGTGATCATCCCCGCGTCGGCGCAGGAGACGAAGCGCGACATCCTCGCCAACCAGCTCTCGGCACCCGAAATCGTGCGCTCCGCTCGCGCCGCCGGTGTGCGCACCGAGATGGCGGGCTTCGCCGAGTCCTACATGCTGAACCAGGCCGAGGTCGGCATGACCTGCGCCCTCGGCACCGGTTCTGGCATGATTCAGCGCCTCGTCGCCGAATTCGCGCCCGCCGATATCCGCGAGCTCGTCCTCAGCAAGTTCGCGTCCGGCGAGTGGGAGGGCGAGACAGCGCAGATGTTCACCGAGCGCACCGGCGGCTCCGATCTCGGCGCCATGGAGACGACTGCGACGCCGGACGGCGATGGCTACCGTCTGAACGGTTTCAAGTGGTTCGCTTCGAACGCCAATGGCCAGGTCTACGTCGTCCTCGCGAAACCCGTCGGCGCGCCCGACAACGTCAAGGGCGTCTGCTCGTTTCTCGTCATGCGCCAGCGGCGCGACGGCTCGCCGAACGGCGTTCATATCCGCCAGCTCAAGGACAAGCTCGGCACCCGCGCCGTCGCGTCCTGCGAGATCGAGTTCATCGATGCCGAGGCGTTCCTCATGTCCGGCGTTCCCAGCGAATCCGAGGCCGCCGGCGGCGACGGCCACGGGCTCTCGCGCATGATGCAGATGACGAACGACGCCCGCATCAGCGTCGGCCTCATGGGGCTTGGCTGCGCCCGTCGCGCCCTCGTCGAATCGCTCTGCTACGCCCGCGCGCGCGCCGCCTTCGGCAAGCACCTCGCCGACCACCCGCTGATGAAGCGCAAGCTCGTCGAGATGATCGTCGATGTTGAGGCCGGCCTCGCGATGCTCATGGACGCGTCCGGCCACGCGAACCATCAGCGGCAGCGCCAGGAGTACCACCGCCTACGCCTCACGCCCGCTGTCGTCAAGCTCAAGACAGCGCGTCTCGGCGTCACGATGGCCAGCGACGCCATCGAGATTCACGGCGGCAACGGCTACATCGAGACGTGGCCCGTCGCCCGTATCCTCCGCGACGCCCAGGTCAACACCGTCTGGGAAGGCCCCGACAACATCCTCTGCCTCGACGTGCGCCGCGCCATCGAGCGCGAGCAGGCGGACGTGCCGTTTATGGAGCGCATCCGCGAGGCCCTCGACAACGCTGGCGAGTCGCAGACCACCAGCCTCGTCGCCCGCCGCGTCGACGATCTCGCCGCCGCGATCGACGTCTGGAAGACCCTCGACCGGACGACCGCCGAGGTTCGGTTGTTCCCCCTCGCGCAGTTCATGGGCGATGTCTACGCCTCGGCGCTGCTCTGCGAACAGGCCGAATGGGAGCTCCGCGAGTTCGGCGATAACCGCAAGGCCATCATCGCCGATCTCTTCGCCCGCCGCGCACTCGATGACCGCAGCCCACTCCGCGGCATCGACGCCCCCGGCGATCCCGTGCTCGAGCATTTCGACGCAATCGTCGCCGGCGCGTTTGTCGATGATCGAGGATTGGCCCTGTCGGTGACGGTGGTCGCTCCGGGATCCAGGTGAACCAAGCGAGAATCGGTGCGAGACAATCATTGTGAATCGGAAGCCCACGCGAGAACTATCGCCATGCTCAATGGAGAAAGTAAGAAGCGGCAGTGCAGAGAGCGCAGCGTACTCTCCCGCGAATGGTGGCTCCAAGTTGGAATATACGTCGCGCTCGAATGGGTGTTCGCGATTGGCATGGTCATCGTGTCCACTCGACGGCCCGGTACACATTGCGTTAGGAATTGCTGCTAGCATAGTCGTCCTCGTCGTCGCTCTTCCCATGACTACGCGCGGTTGGCGGAATCAGTAAGTGGTTGCCCTAACGTTCGAAGAGTGGCCGAGCTGTCCCCTCAACCTTTCTTTCTATCTCAGCACCACACGCGGGTACGCGCGAGCGAACACGGCGAACCAACGCAAGTTACATCTCCCCCCGGAACTCACCCGTACACACGACGGGGACCAGCACGTAGAAGCGCTATGGGTCGCTCAAATCACATGAAACGCCGGACGCGAGAACAGGGAAAAGTGCTAAACGATTACATAACGAGTACGCGCTTGTCTTCACGCGTAAACTAAGGCGGCGGGTTTAGAGAGTGCAGCGTCCTTTTCCGGCTCATGGTCCCGTACGACCCATCGCTGCCACATGCGTTGTCATTCAGAGCGCAACCGAAGAATCTTCTCCGAATACCGCCGAACTCCCGGCGAAGCTAGGTTCAGAACGAGCGCAAGCGAGAGCGGGCCATCCGCTGGCAAACCGATCGACGCGATCCATCGTTGCCACATGCGTTGTCATTCAGAGCGCAAGCGACGAATCTTCTCCGAACGGCGCTGCACTCCCGGCGAAGCTACGTTCAGAACACGGGCGGCGAGGGCGCAACTTCCTCTCCCCGGCGTATCTCATCTCAGACCGCTGCAACAACCTTCCCTTCGCGATTTTCGCGCCTTCGCGGTGAAATCAAAGAAACGGGCACCCGCAGAATGATTGACGGTACCCAGGCACTCCGGAGCGCAGTTTGAGTAGCACCCCGACAACCGCGAGGGTCGTAGCCGTGCGGCGCAAGCCAGCCTTCGACTTCTGGGGCCCCATCTGGCGGCTGCTCACGTCCGTCCGGTTCGCCGTCTTCTACATCGCGACACTTGCAACGTTCGGCCTGCTCGGCGTCTTGATCCCGCAGGTACCCGAGGCGATGCGCGGCAACGACGCTGCCATCGCCGCCTGGGTCGATGCCGAGCGCGGCACCTTCGGTCCCTTTACCGACACGATCCAGCGGCTCGGCCTCTTCGAGGTCTTCCACGCCCGCTGGTTCCTCTTCGCCCTCGGTTTCCTCGTCGTCAACGTCACGACGTGTACCTTCAACCGCTGGTCGCCGACGTTCCGTAACGTTTTTCGCCCGCCGCAGCGCGTGCCCGAGCGCTTCTTCGATCGCGCTCACAACCGCACGGCGCTCGCGCCCGTCGGCGAAGCGATGCTCATCGACACGCTGCGCAAGATGCGCTTCAAGGTGAAATCCGAGACCGAAAACGACGCGACGTACATTTTTGCCGACCGCGCTCCGTGGACGCAGCTCGCGACGTTCGTCAGCCATCTCGCCCTCATTCTCTTCATCTCCGGCGGCCTCGTCACGTGGCTCACCGGCTTCAGCGCCGACGTCTTCACCGGTGCCGGCACGACCGCTCCCGTGTTTGCTGTCAGTGACCCGAATCAGCTCCAGGTGCGGATCGACGACGCCATCGGCACATTCGGCGCGAAGGGCAACGCGCTCGACTTCCGCTCGCAGCTGACGATCTTCAAGAACGGCCGCGAGGTCGCGCACGGCACGACGACGGTGAACGACCCGCTCAAGTACGGCGGCTACCGCTTCCACCAGGTCGCCTACTTTCCGAACGGCGCAGAGCTGCGCATCACTGACACCGCGACGGGCAATAGCGTCTTCCACGAAACATTTCCGCTCGAAGACACCACGGCCGCTCCGTCAGTCACCATCGCAGACGCCGCCGGCAACGTACTGATCACCGACACGATCGCCCCGACCGACTTCCTGTCGCTCGCAAGCGGCGCGCTGGTCCAGCTGCCCGGCGCCGATCGCATCCTCTGGATCGGCATGACCGCCCGCGACGACAAGACGTGGCAGCTCGTCGCGTTCGATCCGAAGGGCGCCGGTCCCTCCGGCCAGGTCGTGATCGACGAAGGAGCCGCCGGCGCGATCAGCGGCCTTACGGTGCGCTTCGACCGCGTTGCATCCGTACCGTCCGCCGTCGGCCTCGGCGTCCCGGGCAGCGATTCACCGATGCTCGCCCAGCTGACGACCGCTCCGGACGGCAGCGACGCGCTCATGCTCGTCGCCAAGGACCGTCCCGCCATCTCTCTCGCCACGGATGCGCCGACGAAGGTTGGCGCCTACGAATACACCTTTCTCGGCAAGCGCCCGTTCGCCGGCATCGCCGTAAAGCGCGATTCCGGCGCGTGGTTCATCTGGGTCGCGACGGCTATGCTCGTCGGAGGCCTTGCGCTAACCTTCTACGTGCCGCGCCGGCGCCTCTGGATCAAGCTCACGGCGAACAGCACAAAGATCGCATCGCTCGCCGAGAAGAGCGGCGGATTTGAGAAGGACATGCGCTCGCTGGCGACGCGGCTCGCCGTGCCGATACCCCCGGAGCTCGAGGAGGAGACTTAGTGCTGGGCGTCCTGCATCTGCTCACGATCACGATCGGGATGGATCCGAACATCGCGAAGTTCGGCAGCCTCCAGCTCACCTGGCACGGCATCTTCACCGCCGTCGGCATTGCCGCCGGCGTGTATCTCGCCGCCTACCTCGGCCGCCGTCAGGGGATCACCGAGGACGATGCCTACAGCGTCGCGCTCGTCGCCGTCCCGGCAGGCATCGTCGGCGCGCGCGTCCTCTACGTCATCGAAAACCACGTGCGCTTCGAGGGCCAGTGGCTCGATGTGCTGCGCATCAACGAGGGCGGCATTTCGATCTATGGCGCAGTCATCGGCGGCGTTCTCGGCGCCGTCGCCTACGGCTGGCTTCGCAAGCTGCCGATCACGCGCGGCCTCGATGCCGCCGTCTTCGGCCTGCTCCTCGGCATGGGCATCGGCCGCATTGGCGATCTGATCAACGGTGAGCACGTCGCGAAGGCGTCGAGCCTCCCCTGGGCCGTCAAGTACACGAACCCAAACTCACCCAGCTGGCAGTTCGGCACGACGCATCCCGCGACCACCTACGAGATGATCGGCGATCTGCTCATCATCGGCATCATCGCCTTCGTCTTCATCCGATTTTGGCGCCAGCGGCCCGGCATCACGTTCTTCACCGGCCTCGTGCTCTACTCGGCGATGCGCTTCGGCGTCAGCTACCTTCGCATCGACAGCGGCCTCAACTGCCCCGGCGGCCCCGACTGCCCCGATCACATCATCAAAAACTGGATGACGTTCCCGCAGGTCGTGTCGATGATCACCTTCTTCGCTGGCGCTGTCGGCCTCGCTTGGGCGTTCTGGCGAAAACCACAGCCGGAGCCCCGCTCAACGCTCGTCGGCGCCGCCCCGCTTCGTGAGAACGTCTCCGCCCGCTACAACTCGTGACCGCCGAGCAGCCTCGACTCGACGTCACGCTCTATACGCGTGTCAACTGCAGCCTCTGCGATGACGCCGCTGGCGAATTGGAGGCTCTTCGCAACCAGTTGCGCTACAGCGTCACGATCGTCGATGTCGACGTCGACGACGCGCTGCGCGAGCAGTACGGCGAGATCGTGCCGGTCATCGCCGTCGCGGGTCGCATCATCGCCCACGCACCGATCGCGCCCGGCGAGCTTCGGACCGCACTGATCAACGCTATCGGCTAGCAGCCACCGCAGCTTGCCACTCGGGAATCGTGTTCGTCGTAATCCGATCGACGCCGGCCCCGAGCAATCGCTCGAGGATGCCGAGCGAAGCATCGCTCCGATAATCGACGGTCCACGCCGTCACTTCGACCGCGTGCTCGTGGAGCCACGCCGCGACGTCGAAGCCGTCGTCGAGCATCTGCAGGATCATGTGGTAGTCGAGAAAGAACTCGCGCGCCGTCGGTACCTGCGACAACAGGATCGACATCCGTTCGCGCAGATAGCTCGCCGTCGACTCCGTGCGTCCGACCGCGATAGGATGGTCGTCCCGATAGCCGTACGCGCCCATCCCGCGCGGCAGGAACGCCTCCGACCCTTCGACCACGTAGTCGAGATAGTGCCCCGGATCGAAGCCGATCGCAAGCGCCGGATCCGCGTCGCACAGCCGCCGCAGGTTCCAATCCTGCCCCGTCGACACGATGACGCGGTTATGAATCGGCGCGACGGCTCGAAGCAACGGCGTGATCCGATCCTCCGAAAGCGGTCGCCAGTCCTTGAGGTCCAACTGCAACTCTGTGTCGCACCCCCGCGCCATCGCCACCACTTCGCTGAGCAGCGGCGGCCGCGAATCGGCGTCATCGAGCCAGCGCACGGCGCGGAACGCCTCCGGTGTCACGTTGCCAATCGAGCCCTCGCCCGTCGTTTCAGTCTGCAGCCGACGCTCGTGGAACACCGCATAGTCGTCGCCCGCGAGCGAATGCACGTCGATCTCGAGACGATCCGCGTTCGCCTCGAAGCACTCCCGTATCGCTGCTGTGGAGTTGTGACGATGCCGCCCCGAGAGCAGCGCCCGATGGCAGACGAGCACGGCGGAACGCCCACCGTATCTGATCGCCGTCGTCGCCATGGCGTTCGTCATCAAGGAAGTATGACCGCGCGCGGCAGGCTTCGCGCAATGCCAAACGCCGCCTGGCGAGATCCTTAATCGATTGTTATCAACGGACGTCCTCGAGCTCGTCGTTTCTCACGCCTCCTGTCGGCGGTTTTACGCCTGTCTGATTCCCTGGACTTGGTGGATTATGACCAGCTGACGACCGTCCCTAGCGAGGGAACCTCGCCGCGAGTAGGATCTCTCCAGACGGAGGTGCAGCATGGCCAATACAGAATCATTCGACGTCACATCAGGGGTCGATCTCCAAGAGGTCGACAACGCGATCAACCAGGCCACGAAGGAGATCTCGCAGCGCTACGATTTCAAGGGCCAGAAGGCCGACATCGAGTACGACCGCAAGAACGCGAAGCTCGAGCTTGCCGCCTCTGACGAGTACTACCTCGACGCCATGTGGAACGTCGTCCGCGAGCGCATGATTACCCGAAAAGTCCCGGTTAAGAACCTCCACCGCGGCAAGATCGAGCCGGCCGGCGGCGGCACCGTGCGTCAGGAGATCGAACTTCGCCAGGGCATCTCGCAGGACACCTGTCGCGCCATCGTCAAGCTCATCAAGGATCAGAAACTCAAGAAGGTGCAGGCGCAGATCCAGGGCGACTCCGTGCGCGTGACCTCACCCTCCCGCGACGAGCTCCAGGGCGTCATGAAGCTGCTCAAGGAGCAGGAATACGACGTCGACCTCCAGTTCGGCAACTATCGCTAAACCCATAGCTTGTCGTGCCCGTGCCGCGACCTCGGTTAGACTCCCTGACGAACCGTCATCACCTATCGCGTCCGCGTCGGAGCGATAGCGGTACGGCGCGCTCTCAAATCGGCGCACCTGGGCGCGCTCGGTAATCGAACGATGCTCCGCGGATGTCACCTGCAAGGACGTCATTTGCAAAAGACTGTCGCGCTAATGTCTCCCCTCATCGGCCGTCCACGAGAACTGAGATGGGGCGTAAGCCGGCCGACCGAGTTTCGCTGTGACCTCTGTGGCCATTCGTGAATCGCCCTTGCCACGACCTCACCGCCCACGGCCACGTCCCACGTCACACGTCCCGCTTCCCGCGTCCCATATCATGCAAGTAATGGACTTCTCCGAAGACACGTCCCACGCCGACGATCTCGATCTCGAACTGCAAATCGGCAACGTCGCCGCGCATCCCGAGCCGGATGGCAACCTTCGCGTGCTCATCGGCACCTCGCGCGGCGAGATTCGCGGCATCCTGCATCCCTGCGGCACCGAGCCCGGTGCGGCGATCTACGTCGGCGGCGCGATGGGCGGCTTCGAGGGGCCCGCCAACGACCTTTACGGTCGTCTCGCCGATCGCCTCAAGCCGCGACTAAGCGGCTTGCGTCTCCACTATCGGCAGCCTGGCGAGTTTCAGGAATGTGTGCTCGACGTGCTTGCCGGCGTCTCGTTCCTGCGCGGCATCGGCGCCGTCGGCGGCATCGCGCTCGTCGGCCACTCGTTCGGCGGCGCGGTTGTCATCAAGGCAGGAGAGCTGTCACAGCAGGTCGCGGCCGTCGCCGCACTCTCGCCCCAGCTGCACGGCACCCGCACGGTCGACCGGCTCGGGAAGCCGCTGCTCCTCATCCACGGCATGCGTGACACCGTGCTCGATCACGCCGCCAGCGAGGACATCCACGCCCGCGCCGCCGAGCCAAAGCGCCTCGTCCTCTACGCCGAAGCCGATCACTCCCTCAACCAATCGGCGAAGGACCTCGAAGAGCTACTCGCCACCTGGCTACCGCAGGTCGTGCATCGCACCCCCGCCTTCGGCTCGAACTAGTACCTACGCACCGTGCCGGCGAAATCGCATCTCAGTACGAACACGCGCTACTATGGTCTGGGCACAATTGCGAAGGATGGAGCGGAGCCTCGATGGCGTCTAAGTACCTGTCTGACTTGAACTCCGCCGGCCGGGAGCAACTCGAACGGAAACTACTCGACATCCAGGGACTCAAGTGCTTCATCTGCGAGCGAGAAATCGATTACGATCTTCAGCGTGGCAGCCTCGACGTCGATCACATTCAACCTCTGGCGGAGCTGGGGCCGGACGATCCAACAAACTTCGCGATAACTCACGCCCAATGCAACCGCTCCAAGCAGGCCGCTGATCTGCGCGTCGCCCGCGTGATGGCGCGCTTCGCCGCTCTACAAGGGGCCGTCCAAGATGCCGGCCGTGACGCGCCGAACCTGGGGGATCTTCTTGCATTGAGCGCGGGAAACCCACAGAGACTCCAGTTGTCAATCCAAGATCAACGGGTGCGTTACGGGTTTCCTAAGCTCTCGGGCGTAGATGGTACGAGAATTCACGAGACTGAACTCTATACCGATGCCTTGAGTGGCATGTCGTACTTTTTCGCACTCATGCCACTCACGTATCTTTTCCACGACGAACGGATCAATCCTCGCAATCTCGGCGTCAGTCTGCGTGGCTTGGTAGAAGAGTTCTTTCGTAAACGCCCGCAGCTACACGTCTCCTTGGGATGGTTAACGACCGACGGTCCGGACGCCGGAAAGGTTCAAATCTTCGACGGCCAGCACAAAGCTGCCGCTCAGATACTCCTCGACATAGATTGGCTTCCTGTGCGCGTTTTCTTGAACCCAAATCTCGACGTTCTACTTCAAGCGAACACGAATGCCGGCAGCAAGCTCCGTCAAGTTGCGTTCGACAAATCGATTCAACGTCACCTTGGAAGCGCCTTGTATCGCGATCGCGTCGAGCGTTTTCAGCAGGAAACGAGCCGTAGCGTCGCGGAGTTCGACTTCTCTGAACGCGATCTTGTGAAATTGTTCAGCGGAGAGGCGTCAGAAATGAAGCGCTATATTCTCGACGCGGTTAGGGACGGCGTAACGCATGATCCGGCCAATCGGCTCCGTCAATACATAGACTTGGGCGGGCGAAAAAACAGCAAGCCAATTTCGTACAGCACCGTCGACAAGACGTTCTATTCCTTTTTCATTGGTACCGACATGCTGGCTACACCCCTCTCATACGGGTCGGACGTCGGGGAGAACCCAAGAGAACTTGAGCGAGATCAGATTGTGCATCTGATGAACATCATCTCGGAAACGGTATTTGAAGGGAAGTTTGATCTAGAAAAGGGCACCTACCGCGTCGAGAACAAGGTGCAAGCTGGTGAGGACGTGTCGGAAAACCATCTACGTGCGTATCGAATGGCGAAAGAAGAGATCCTCTACAACTGGTTGTCGTACGTCCGGCAGATCGTTACGACCTTCTACGCGTTCCAAGGAATTCCGTTCACCGAGACCGCGTTATTTCAACGGCGGCATCCCGATTCGCTCTGGAACAATATCGCGAATTACATGCGAAGCCTCACGCTCTTGCCAATCTGGATGAACCGCGAGCTTTCGCTGACGGTGTTCGGTGGCAAGCAGAACTACGAATTTTGGAACAAGATATTCACGACCGGTAAGTCGATGCAGGGGCAGCAAATATTGTATGAACCACTGAATTTGACCAAGATGGTTCAGGCGTGAGCCACCACGTTCAGCGCTCACTGACCGCGTCTTGAACTACAAACTACAAACGACAAACTAAAAACTACAAACCACAAACTCACAACGCCATCGTCTCGCGCTGCTCGCCCCACACCCCGCGCAGGCGCGCGCAGATCTCGCCGAGCGTGACATATGCCTCGACCGCCTCGACTAGCACCGGCATCAAGTTGCCGTCGCCATGCGCGGTGTCCTCGAGTCGCCGCAGCGCCGACTCGGCGCGGCCGGCATCGCGCTCCGCCCGTAGCCGCTTAACCTGTTCGATGCGCCGCGCGCCAACAGTCACGTCGTGCTGATGCAGCCCCGTCGGCGCTGCTTCCTCGTCGACGAACTCGTTGACACCGACCACGATCTTGCGGTGCGACTCGATGTCGCGTTGGATCCGAAACGCGTTCTCGTGGATCTCCTGCGCCTGAAAGCCGCGCTCGACAGCGGCCAGCGCGCCGCCCATCTCGTCGATGCGCCGCACGTAATCCGCCGCATCCCGCTCCACCTCATCGGTGAGGTGCTCGATGTACCACGATCCCGCTAGCGGGTCGATCGTGTCGCCGACCCCCGTCTCGTACGCCATGATTTGCTGCGTCCGAAGCGCCAGCTCGGCGGCGTGCTGGCTCGGCAGCGAAAGCGCCTCGTCGTAGCTGTTCGTGTGCAGCGATTGCGTCCCGCCGAGCACCGCCGAGAGCCCCTGCAGCGCCGTACGCACGAGGTTGTTGATCGGCTGTTGCGCTGTAAGCGTTGCGCCTCCGGTCTGGGTGTGGAACCGCATCTTCTGCGAGTCCGCGTTCGTCGAGCCGAAGCGCCCCTTGACGGTGCGCGCCCAGAGACGCCGCGCCGCCCGGAACTTCGCGATCTCCTCCAGAAAATTGCCGTGACAGGCGAAAAAGAACGCCAGCCGCGGCGCGAAGTCATCTATCTTGAGCCCACGATCGAGCGCCGCTTGTGTGTACTGGATCGCGTCGGCAATCGTGAAGCCGACTTCCTGGGCCGCCGTGCAGCCGGCCTCGCGCATGTGGTAACCGCTGATGCTGATCGTGTTCCACGCCGGCAGGTTCTCGTTGCACCACGCGAACACGTCCGTGATCAACCGCAGCGACGGCCGTGGCGGGAAGATGTACGTGCCGCGGGCGATGTACTCCTTGAGGATGTCGTTCTGCGTCGTGCCGCCGACCTTCGTCAGATCCGCGCCCTGCTTCTTCGCCACCGCGACATAAAGCGCGAGCAACACCGCCGCCGTTGCGTTGATCGTCATCGACGTCGTCACTGTCTCGAGCGGAATGTCGCGGAACAGCGTCTCCACATCCTCGAGCGAGCAGATCGAGACGCCGACCTTGCCGACCTCGCCCTCGGCCATCATGTCGTCAGGGTCGTAGCCGATCTGCGTGGGCAGGTCGAAGGCGACCGACAGTCCTGTCTGCCCCTGCGAGAGCAGGTATTTGTAGCGCCGATTCGACTCCTCGGCGTCGGAGAAGCCGGCGTACTGTCGCATCGTCCAGAAGCGCCCGCGGTACATCGTCGGCTGCACTCCGCGCGTGAACGGAAACTCCCCCGGCAGCCCGAGCTCGGCCGCGTAGTCGAAGCCGTTGAGGTCGGCCGGTGTGTACGCGGCCTTCACCGGCGCCCCCGACGACGTCTCAAACGGCACATCGCGCTCCGTCAGTTTCTTCATGTCATCAGCAGTCATAACGCAAGTCTACGGAGCGCCGCCGAGGCGGGCAATTACCGACGCGACGTCGGGCTCGCTTAGACGTCGTCGAAGGCGCGTTCCCATCACCGTGAATGAGCGTCTTGAAGATTGTTATAACGGGCCCCAAAACCGTATTGACGCCTTCACGCGTCAGGTAGGAATGCAGAGCGCAGCGCCCTCTACCGGGGTTGTACAGGCCGGGGCACGTACCATGTCTGGTTCGACGTGGGCGGAATGAGGATGGGCGCATCCATCCCGACGTCTTCGGTGGTTCGCTGCGCCGGCGGTTTGGGCTACGGGGCCTGCGGGTGGATGTTCTTGTTGTTGATCAGGCCGAGGTCGGCCCAGGGCCAGTAGGAGACCCAGGCCTGACCGATGATGTTCTCCTCCGGGACGAAGTCGCACTGCTGCTGCGGCGTGCAGCTCGTCCCCCAGGCGTGCGAGTCGTAGCTGTTGCGCCGATTGTCGCCGAGCACGTAGTACATCCCGGGCGGCACGGTCTTCGCCGCATACGTGTAGTTCGGCTTGTCCTTGATGTAGTCCTCCTTGAGCGGGCTGCCGTTCACGAACACCGTCTCGTCCTTCACCTCGACGGTATCGCCGGGCACGCCGATGACGCGCTTGATGAAGTCTCGCGTCGGATCGAGCGGGAAGCGAAAGACGATGACGTCACCGCGCTGGGGCGGGCGGAAGACGTGCCGCTCGCCGTTGTCGGACGGCACGAACGGCAGGAAGTCGTGGATGGAGTTGAGGTTGAGGCGGAAGTAGAGCGCCTTGTTCACGAGCAAATACTGGTCGTCGTGCATCGACGGTTCCATGCTCGAGCCTTCGACGCGGAAGTTTTGAACGACGGCCTTAACGGCGAAGAAGATCAGCAGGGCGAGGATGACCGTCTCGACGAGCTCCCGGCCGACGCGGCGGGCGCGCGTGCCGCTGCGGCGACGTCGACGCTTCTCGATCACTTCGTACGGCAGGGCTCGATCGTAGGCCTTCGGGCCGAGACCAACGTCCGCCGGCGAAGCGGCGAGCTCAAGGCTGACCGGCACATCGGCGTAGCGATCGCGGTCGAAGGCATCGACGTACGGCTCGGGAGCGGACGCAGGCGACGCGATGTTGTTCTGCGTCACGGGCGACGGGGAAGCAGCAGCAGAAGCATCCTTGTTCGATGCCATGTGGGTGACCGACGATGGGGCGCCGTGCAGCACGACATCCTCGTCATCGTCGGGTTCGGCCTCATCGGCCGCGGGCATCGACGCGTGGTCCGGCGAGGCTGGCGAGATTTGCGGCGCTGCGGCAGCGTCGGAGGCTGGCTCGCGCCAGCGACCCACAGGCTGGAACGTCGGCAGCGCGGGCGGTTGCTCCGCCGCGGGTGGCGGCGACAGATACCGCGCACCGTTCGCGGCATCGAGCGCGCCGGGCGCGGCGGGATCGTCCGCGAGCGACGCCGCGTCGGCCGTTTGGCTCGATGCCTCGGACGGCGCTGATGCATCTTCGCGGAGGGCGTCGGAAGCTTCAGCGTGAACCGAATCGCCGGCAGGAACGCTCGAGGCGGCCTGCGGCGAGTCCGCATCATCGCGCGACGACGCCTCGAGGGCATCTTGCCAGGCGCTGCGTGGTTTGGGCTGATCTAACGGTCCGTCGGGAGGGCGGAGCGTATCATCTTCGTTGGCGGGAATGTCGGCCATAAGCGTCCAAGTCTAGCACGGCGCATCCGCGCTTGATATCGCCTGCTCTGTTAGAATCCGCCGCATTGATGACGAATCCGCCACCCGGTGCCGCGTCCGTTCCCGATGCCGAGGCGGCGCTCATAGCACGCGCGCGCACCGGCGACCTCGACGCGTTCAACGCGCTGGTCGACCTGCACCAGCGACTCGCGTACAACCTCTGCTATCGAATGCTCGGCAGCGCGCCAGCCGCTGAAGATGCGACGCAGGACGCATTTTTGTCGGCGTACCGCAATCTTTCGCGTTTCACCGGCGCCCATTTTCGGGCGTGGCTGATGCGGATCGCGGCGAACGCCTGTACCGATGAGCTGCGCCGCCGCCAGCGCCGACCGGCAATCTCGCTCGATGCGCCGACGCCGCTTGCCGAGGATCCGCTGCAGATTGCCGATCCGGCGAGCGGCCCGGAGGTGGAGGCGCTGCGGTCGGAGCAGCAGGCCGTCGTGCAGGCGGCGTTGCTGCGGCTGCCGCCGGACCAGCGACTGGCGGTCGTCATGTGCGACATGCAGGGTTTCGCGTACGAGGAGATCGCGGAAGCGATGCGGACGTCGATCGGCACCGTAAAGTCGCGGATTGCGCGGGGGCGCGGGAAGCTGCGGCGAGAGCTGGGGCCGGCGGTGGAACAATGAGCGCACCTGCGTCGTCCTACAGAGTGAGACCGAGTCAGGATACGGCCGCCACGTGGAGCCAGATGTGAACAAGCTGTTGCGCGCGCTCCGGCGCCGCCACGAGCCGGATGCTGCCGCGCTGTCCGCGCGCCTCGACGGCGAGCTCGATGCCGCGGCGGTGTCGGCGCTCGACGGGCATGTCGCGTCGTGCGCCGCGTGCCAGGCGCTGCTGGCAGAGTTGCGCTCGACGCGCGAGGTGTTGCGGGCGATGCCGGCCGTCGTCGAGGTGCGCTCGTTCCGAGTGCGTGCCGCGGATGTCGAGCGCGTGTCGCGGGTTGTCACGCAGACGCCCCGGGCGTTGCTGCTTGTGCCTGCGCTCGGCGCTCTCGCGGCGATCGTGCTTGTCGTCGCGGGCGGGATCGATCTTTCGGGTAACGTGAGCCGCGACAGCAGCAGCGATCGAGCGGAGCGCGCACCTGCCTCCGGCGCGATGCGCAGCTCCAACACAGCGAGCGACAAGTCGATGGCGAGTTCCGCCGTCGCCGCGAACGCGGGAGCGGCGGGCAGCGGCGCGTCATCACCGTCTGCGGGCGGCCTCGCGCCTGCCGCAAATCCCCCGGCACAAGGCTCGCCTGCGGCGACTGCTCATCCCGAGGCACAAGACTCCGATGCGGCAAGCGGGTCGGCCGTGGCTGCGCCGTCGACGGCGCTATCAGAGCCGAACGCAGCCGCGCGACGCCAAACAGAGACGAATGGATCGCGTGGGTCGCTCGCAGCGACGACAACCTCGGGCACCGCGCGCGCAGTTGCTAACGAAAACAGCGCCGATGCGGCGCAAGCTCCCGCCGGGGCGAACGACAACGCTGTGGCGACGATCACATCGAAGATTTTCGGCGCATCAAATCGGGCGGAGCCACCGGGGAACAATACTGGTGGCATCAGCGTCTTACAGACGATCGAGATAGTTGCGGGCGCGCTGACGGTTGCCGCGGCGGCACTGACGCTGTTCTGGCGGTTACACACAAAGGAGGAGTTGCGATGAAACGATCACGAATGCTGGTGTTTGCGATACTGGGGGCCGTGACGCTGCTCGCGTCGATGGCGGCGACGTGTATGGGCGATACGACAACGCGCGTCGAGACGTCCGGCGGCGGCGTCCAGACCGGGATCACCGTGACGGGCAGCGGCAAGTCGACGAGCGCGCCGGACGTGGCCCAACTGGCGCTCGGGGTCTCGGTGCTCGGCGACAGCGTGCAGCAGGCGCGGGACAGCGCGGCGGGCTCGCTCGACGGGATGTTGCGATCGCTCAAGTCCAACGGCGTCGCCGAGAAGGACATCCAGACGCAGCAGTTCAGCATCCAGCCGGAGTACGACTACAGCAACAACAAGCAGCAGCTGCGGGGCTTCCGGATTAACAACGTCGTGACGGCGAAGGTGCGCAACATCAACTCGACGAGCAAGGTCGTCGACGACGCCGTCACCGCGGGCGGCAATGACACGCAGATCCAGTCGATCACCTTCACGATCGACAAGCCGGACGACCTCAAGCGACAGGCGCGGGAAGCGGCCGTCGCGGAAGCGAAGTCGAAAGCCGAGACGCTGGCGAAGGCGGCCGGCGTCAGTCTCGGCGACGCGATCACCATCTCCGAGGGCGCCTACAACGTGCCGCAGCCGCAGTACCGGGCCGGCATCGCGAGCGATGCCGCCGCGGCGCAGCCCTCGACGCCGATCCAGCCCGGCGAGCTCGACATTTCGGTCGATGTGAGTGTCACGTGGGCGATTAAGTAACGATGGGCTGTAGCGGCGAAGGTCGCCGTTCGGTGGCGCGGGCTGAAAGCCCGTGTCTCGGGCCGACTAGTGGGATCATCCCGTCGACGTGAGGTTTTTGGGGGGTCGATCGCTCAGCCAGTCGCTCATCCCCTGGCTTCCGCGCTGCGCTCTTCCTCACGAGGAGACGCCCCGAGACCCTGCGAACTCCTAGAGCGCAGTCTTCCGGCCTCGTCCGAGCATCATGCCGAGCTTGGACAGGCTGATCAGAGCAGCGAATACGCTGAACGACAGCACGACGCCCAGGATCCACTGGTTCGCGCGCGAGGGACGATTGACAACGACCGTGATCATTCCCCAAAGGAAGACGAGCGCGTGGAGAACAAACAGTGCCCTAATAACACCCTCGACGTTGGCAACCAATCGCCCAAGGACGATTGCGGCGATGGCGATCGGCACGCCGATCAAGTAGGCCAGACCGATCAGGATCGACGGCACTCCCGCGGTCCCAAGCAAGATCCATCCGACTCGGCGAGCCATTGTCTTGCGCTCACGCCAATCGAGCCAGCCAGCGGAGGCAGCCAACACAACAAGGCCGCCGACAACGACAGCCCGGTCACAAGAAACGCTGAAGCGAACGGCGACATTCGAGATGTCTCCCTCTCACGGCCAGCATAACGCCAGCGCCCTTACCCCCAAACGCATCCTTTGCCTCCGCTGCTACAATGGAGGAACCGATACCGGATCCGGCGTGATTTCTCGATAACAGGACCTTATGGCTACGGAACAGCAGAAGCGGGACTACTACGACGTACTCGGCGTTGCGCGCGGAGCGAACGCCGACGACCTCAAGAAGGCGTTTCGGAAGCTCGCGATGGAGTTCCATCCCGACCGCAACCCGGCGGCTGGCGCGGAAGCGCGCTTCCGTGAGGTCAACGAAGCCTACGAAGTGCTCTCCGATCCCGAGAAGCGGGCCATGTACGACCGCTTCGGTCATGCGGCCACGCAAGGCGGCGCGGACGGCTTCGCTCGCGGCTTCGACGGGTTCGGGTTTGGCGGCCTCGGCGACATCTTCGACGCCTTTTTCGGTGGCGCCCAATCGCGCACGCAGCGCGGTCCGGCTCGCGGCGCCGACGTCCGACGAACGATGACGATCACCTTCGAGGAGGCGATCTTCGGCGCCGAGAAGGAATTCGAGGTGCAGAGCGCCGAGCTGTGCTCCGTCTGCAACGGCTTGCGCTCGGAGGCGGGCACGGAGCCGGAGCGTTGCAGCCAGTGCGGCGGCAGCGGCGAGGTACGACGCGCGCAGCAGAGCATCTTCGGCCAGTTCGTCAACGTGGCGGTCTGCGATCGCTGCCGCGGCGAGGGTCGGATCATCACGCACCCGTGCAAGAATTGCCGCGGATCCGGGCGCGAGCGCCAGAAGCGTAAGCTTTCCGTCAAGATTCCGGCCGGAGTCGACCACGGCGCGCAGATGCGACTCACCGCCGAGGGCGAGATCGGCGCCCACGGAGGTCCGCGCGGCAACCTTTATCTGCAGCTGAACGTCAAGCCGCACGAGGTTTTCCGCCGCGACGAGGACGACCTGCTGCTCGATCTCGATCTCAACTTCGCGCAGGTGACGCTTGGCGACGAAGTGCCCGTGCCGACGATCGACGGAGAGCCGCATGAGCTGCGCATTCCGTCCGGCACGCAGACGGGCGAGACGTTCGTCGTGCGCGCGAAGGGCGTCCCGCACCTGCGTGGCAGCGGTCGCGGCGACATGATCGTCCATGCGAACGTCGTCACGCCGAAGAACCTTACGAAGGAGCAGAAGGATCTGCTCAAGCAGCTCGCGCAATCGATGGGCCACACCGTCAAGCCGCAAGAAGATCGCGGCCTCATGGGGAAGCTCAAAGACGCGCTGGGATAGCATCCGGATCGCATCGTCTCTCGTCGGTATTCGGTACGATCTCAACTCGGGTGCATAACACCAACACCGACGCGCCCAGAGAGGCACCTCCGTAGTTGAGCTCCGTATTCCTCATCCTCGCGGCATTTCTCGCGAGCAGCGTCGAGATGGTCGAGGCGCTGACGATTGTGCTCGCCGTTGGCGTGACGCGAGGCTGGCGATCGACGCTCGTCGGCGTCGTCGTGGCGCTCGTGGCGCTCGCGGTCGTCGTCGGCGCCCTCGGGCCGGCGCTGACGCTGGTGCCGATCGACTCGCTCCGCGTCCTTGTCGGCGTGCTGCTGCTAATTTTCGGACTGCAGTGGTTGCGGAAGTCGATCCTCCGCGCGACGGGATACAAGGCGCTGCACGACGAGGAGCTGATCTACGAACGAGAAGCGGCGGAAGCACGCGCCGCGGGTCACGCCGAGAAGGCGGGGCTCGACTGGTATTCGTTCACCCTGGCCTTCAAAGGCGTCTTCCTCGAGGGGCTCGAGGTGGCGTTCATCGTCGTCACGTTCGGCAGCAGCCAGGGGAGCATCCCGCTAGCGGTCGTCGGCGCGACAGCGGCGCTGATCATCGTCGTCGGCGTCGGACTGCTGGTGCACGCGCCGCTGAGCCGTGTACCCGAGAACTCGATGAAGTTCGTAGTAGGCGTGCTGCTGACGACGTTCGGCACGTTCTGGTCGGCGGAGGGCGTCGGCGTCGACTGGCCCGGGGCGGAGCTGTCGCTGCTCGGCGTGCTGGCGTTCGTCCTCGCTGCATCGCTCGCGCTGATTCGTTTGTTCCAGCGCACCGACGTGCCGCTGCCCCCCATGCCGGATCGCATCGTGGCGGTGGAATCATGAAGTTCGTCATTGCGTTCGTGCACTTTTGGTACGACTTTGTCGTCGGCGACGACTGGCAAGTCGCGGTCGGCGTGCTCGTCGCGATCGGCGTCACCGCCGGTCTCGCGCACGGCGACATCGCCGCCTGGTGGCTGATGCCGATCGCCGTGATCTCGCTGCTCTCGTACTCGCTGTGGCGGGCGACGCGCGGCGCGCCCGAGTAGTGCGGTGCTTCGCCAACCGGTGCGTGGTCGGGTAAAAGAAAAAGTACGAAATAGAGGTTCCGGGAGACGCCCAGGAGGCCTTTCCGCGGCGAGCAGGCCGGCAGAGTGCGCGGCGCTCTCTGCACTCCCCGCTTGTCGTGAACCGCGTCTATCGACCGAAGGCTACTCCCGGACGCGCTCGGGCGGGAAGACGAGCAGGACCAGCGCGGCGACCGACGCGGTGACGGCGCCGAAGGCGAATGTCGCGCCCGGGCCGACGAAGTGCCAGAGCGCGCCGCCAAGTGTGCTCGAGAGCAAGAGCATGATGCCGGTGCTCGCGTTGTACAGCCCCATCGCGGTGCCGCGCCGATCTGCGGGCACGAGATCCGAAACGTAGGCCTTGCCGATGCCGTCGGTCAGCGCGATGTAGCCGCCATAGACGACGAAGAGCGGCCACGCCATCCAGCCATCGGTCGCGAGCGCGAAGCCGGTGTATACCACTGCGAAGATGACGAAACCGACGATCAGCACCGGCTTACGGCCGATGCGATCGGAACGGATCCCGGCCGGCAGCGAGAGCGACGCGTACGAGATGTTGTAGAGAACGTACGCGAAGACAACCGCCGTCGCGCCGAGTCCGAGATCCTTCGACCGGAGGATCAAAAAGACATCGCTCGAATTGCCGACGGCGAAGATCAGCGTGACACCGACGAACACGAGAAAGCGGCGGTCGTAGCCGCGGAGCGAGAGCAGCGGCGGCAGCGCGATGGCGCGTGACTCGCGGCGAATCTCCCGCACGGCGAGGAGCGTCAGCACGGAGATCGTGCCCGGGATGCCCGCGATGAGGAAGATCGGCCGGTAGTTGTGCTCGCCGAACCACGCGAGCAGGCCGAGCGCGACCAGTGGGCCGACGATCGCGCCCGAAGTGTCCATCGCGCGGTGCAACCCGAACGCGCGTCCCCGCTGCGACGCATCCGTCGACTCGGCAATCAACGCATCACGCGGCGCCGTGCGGATCCCCTTACCGGCACGATCGCCGAATCGCACGAGCAACACGAGCGGCCAGGCGTATGCGGCGGCGAGCGCGGGCTTCGATGCCGCGGCGAGTGCGTAACCGGCGACCGTGAATGGCACGCGGCGCGAGATCTTGTCGGAGTACCAGCCGAAGATCCACTTGAGGAGACTGGCGGTGCTCTCAGCGACGCCCTCGATCAATCCGACGGCGATCACCGGCGCGCCGAGCGTTGACGTCAGGAACAGCGGGATGATCGGATAGGCCATCTCGCTGCTGATGTCGGCGAACATGCTGACGATACCGAGCACGAGCACGTTGCGCGAGATGCCTCCCACGGCAGGCGCGGCGGCTGGTGATTCGGCCGGTGTCTCAGTTGACGTCGGAGTTCCTCGCTGCGCCGATCAGATCGCGTCGAGCCACTTTAGCATCGCCTCGACCGCCTCGCGCCATACGTCGTCCCTCGTGCGGCCGCTCGACTTCGGGACGGCAAACCCGTGATCGGCACCCTCGAGTAGGTGCACCGTCGCATGCTCGACGCTCGCCGCGGCAGCGCGCAGTTCGTCCGGCGTGGCGAAGGCATCGCGTGTGCCGGAGCAGAACATGGCCGGCACGTGGAGATGCGGCAGATGCTCGACGCGCTGCTGCTCGGGCTTGCCGGGCGGATGGAGGGGATAGGCGAACAGCGCTACGGCGTCGACCGACGCGTCCGCCGCTGCGACCATCGATGCAATACGCCCGCCCATCGAGCGGCCACCAACGACCAGCCGCGAGGCATCGCCCGGCCGCAGTTCCTCGATCGCCGCGCGCCACGTCGCTTCCAACACCGGTGGGCGGTCCGGGCCGCGGCGGCCGGCCGCCATGTACGGGAATTCGATGCGCACGACCGACGCACCCCGTTCCGGAAGCGCGCGCGCAAGGGCGAGGCCGAACGCGTCGTTGATGGTTGATCCCGCGCCCGGGGCATAGATGAAGGTCCATCGCGGCGATGACGCCGCCGTCAACAGCGCAGTGACGGTGATGCTCGCCGTGACCGGAATTGTGCGTTCCTGTTCCGTCACGCCTACTGTTCCGCGCTGATTCGCTGCAGCACGAGGTTGACGTACTTCGGCAGGTCACCGACGGCCGGATTCGTTAGTGGCGACGTGGCAGTGCCGACGACGCCAGTGACGTTCCCCTTGCGGAAGCTGACGAGAACAATCTGGAGCTGTACCGTCGTGCCAGCTGCGTCGATATCCCCGGTGAGCGCGAACGCCCCGGATGAATCGGCTGTCGGCGGATAGTCGACCGGTTGAATCTTCACGGCGTCGGGGTCCTTGAAGATCGCACCGAACGCGCGAGCGAAGACGCCGGGCATAGCAAAACGGTTCGCAGCTTCGGCGGCGCAGTCGGTCGCGCCGGCGGCGGTCGCGTACACCGTCAGCTGCGAGAAGTACGAGACGGCGATCCCGGTGACATACGCCGAGACAATGTCCGGAGGCTGGTTCGTGACGACGCGACCAGCGAGACGGCCGCATCGTTCGTTCGCCGCTGCGACGGTCGGATCGGCGGCCGCAGCGGCAGCGTTGTCCTGCGACACGTCGGTCATGATCGTCCAGCCGGCGTCGAGATCCTTCGGTGTGAGCGATGCATCGGCGAGCAGCGTTGTCGCCTGGGTCTCGTTGTACGTCTTGCCGTCGCTCGACGCGCCGGGCAGTCCCGTCGACGCGGCCGCGGGACTCGCGACCGTGGTCTTCACGGCGCTCGTCGCCGGCGCCGTCGCCGATCTCACGGCGCCTTGCGTGGCGGCGGGTGTCGTCGTCGGGGCGGCGCTCGACGCAGTGCTCGTCGGCGCGGCGGTCTTCGAGCCGCCGCACGCAGTGGCGAGCACGGCGGCAGCGGCCGATACGGTCATGAGCATTCGAATTGCGTTCATTGCGTTCTCCGTCGGAAGAGTCTGTACATAAGCGCAAGTGTAGTGCTTCGCCGGCTCTCGGGTTAGCGACGAGCGATTCCGCCAACACCATCGCCCCCGGCCGTCGACATCAACGTAACCGCTTCCGCTTCCCATCGTCGCGTTTTCCCGTTCAAAAGCCACGCTTCCGACCTCGACTCCCGCCGTCGCTTCCGGCTTCGCGGCTCGCTCGCTACGCTGGATCGCACGACAGGGAGGCACATGACGATGGCGTTCGATCCGAAGCACAACTCACGCACGATCACCGAGGGGCCGACGCGCGCCGCCGCTCGTAGCTATTACTACAGCGTTGGCTTCACGCGCGAGGACATCGAGAAGCCGATTATCGGCATCGCGAACACGTGGATCGGCACGATGCCGTGCAACTTCAATCTCCGCCTGCTCGCCGAAAAGGTGGCGACGGGCGTGCGCGCGGCGGGCGGCACGCCGATGGAGTTCAACACGATCGCCATTAGCGACGGCATTACGATGGGCACCGAGGGTATGAAGACCTCGCTCGTCTCGCGCGAACTCATCGCCGACTCGATCGAGTTATGCACCCGCGGCTACATGTTCGATGCGCTCGTCTGCCTCGTGGGCTGCGATAAGACGATTCCGGCGGCGTCGATGGCGTTGGCGCGGCTCAACATCCCCGGCATCGTGCTCTACGGCGGGTCGATCATGCCCGGCCAGTACAAGGGTCACGACGTGAACATCCAGGACGTGTTCGAAGCAGTCGGCGCGCACGCCGCGGGGAATATGTCCGACGAAGAGCTCGATCGCCTCGAGCACGTCGCCTGTCCCGGACCGGGCGCGTGTGGCGGGCAGTTCACCGCAAACACGATGGCGCTGGCGATGGAGTTCATCGGCCTCTCGCCGATGGGCAGCGCGAGTGTGCCCGCCGTCGACCCGCGCAAGGACGACGTCGGCATGCGCGCGGGGGCGACGGTGATGGATGTGCTGCGGCGCAACCAGCGGCCGCTCGACATCCTCACACGCGCCGCATTCGAGAACGCGATCGCCGGCGTTGCCGCCACGGGCGGTTCGACGAATGCCGTGCTGCATCTGCTGGCGCTCGCCCGCGAGGCGAATGTGCCGCTGACGATCGATGACTTCGACGTCGTCAGTGACCGGACGCCGCTGATCGCCGACCTCAAGCCGGGTGGCCGCTACGTCGCCGCCGATCTCGATCGCGCCGGCGGCGTGCAGCTCGTGGCACAACGGCTGATCGAAGGCGGGTACCTCGACGGCACGCAGCAGACACCGGGCGGGCATACGCTCGCCGACGAAGCGAAGCTGGCGAAGGAGACGCCAGGGCAGGATGTCGTCGTCTCGCTCGAAAAGCCACTGAAGAAGACGGGCGGACTCGTCATCCTCCATGGCAACCTGGCTCCCGAGGGCTGCGTCGTGAAGGTCGCCGGACACGAGCGGCTGACGCAGCGCGGGCCGGCGCGCGTCTACGACCGCGAGGAAGACGCGATGGCCGCGGTGACCGAAAAGCGCATTCAGCCGGGCGACATCGTCGTGATCCGCTACGAGGGCCCGAAGGGCGGGCCCGGGATGCGCGAGATGCTCGGCGTCACGTCGGCAATTGTCGGCGAGGGCATGGGTGAAACCGTGGCGTTGCTCACCGACGGGCGCTTCAGCGGCGCGACGCGCGGCCTCATGGCCGGCCACGTCGCCCCCGAGGCCTTTGTCGGTGGCCCGATCGCCGCCGTGCGCGAGGGCGACATGATCTCGCTCGACATCCCGAACCGGCGTCTGGACGTTGAGCTAAGCGATGACGAGATCGCCGCGCGTCTCCGTGACTGGCGCGCCCCGGAGCCTCGCTACAAGAGCGGGGTCATGGCGAAGTACGCGGCGCTCGTGTCGAGCGCCAGCGAAGGCGCAATCACGCGCGTGTAGGTGTCGTTGTCCGCGTCTCCACGAGGATTCGCAGGTCGATCATCTCACTACCCCTTGCGGGCACGCCAGGAGAAACCGCTGGCGGTGATGCGGACGCGTGGTTCGGCAAAACCGGCGGCCTCGAGCCGCGATGCGAAGGTGTTCGGATCGACGGGGTTGCGGTCGTCGAAGAGGTGGTAGATGTTCCACTTCAGGTTCGGCGTGCTGTCCATGCCGGCGAACGTTCCGCCGGGCGCGAGCACTCGCTGCGCCTCGGCGAGCAACCGATCCTGGAGGCGCGCCGGAACATGATGCAGCATCGTGAACGAGAGCACCGCGCTAAACGACGCATCGGGTAGCGGCATCGCGGTGGCGTCGCCCTCGACGACCGTGACGTTCGTGCCGGCCATGCGGTGCTCGAGACTCTGCGCGAGCTTGTGGTCAATCTCAATCGACGTGACATGCGCTGCTCGCTCGCGCAGCCAGTCGGTACTCATGCCCGGGCCTGGGCCGATCTCGAGGACGTCGTCGCCAAGCTCAATGCCCTGCAGGACGCCGGGCATGTACTCGCCCTGCAGCTTCTTCGCCCAGCCCCCAGAGTTGCAGTACCAGCGGTGGAAGAGGTTCATGGCATCCTCGTGCGCTCCAGCTATCTCGTAGGTGCGACGACGACCATCATCACGAAGTGTGCGGCGAGGTCGAGGGCGGCGCAAAGCGGCGGCAGGCGTGTGTTCATCACTCACACCGGACCTCGGCATTCCGGATCCTACGGCGGGAAGGTGGCTTTGAGGAGTGTGTCGCCGTTGAGGGCGTAGATAATGCGCGCGCCTTCGTCGACGGCGACAGCGCGGAGGTCGGTGAAGGACGCGCTGACGATCTGTCGTAGGAACGTGCCGTCGGCGCTCGCGATGACGACTCGCTTGTTGCCGCGGTCGGCGACGACGATGCGATTTGAGCCGGGGAGCACGGAGATCGCGGCGGGTGAGGCGAGCGGCATGTCGATGCCGCCAAGGGGAAACGCCGCTTCGGTTTTGCCGACGAAACGGCGGATGCCCTGCTTGGCGTCGAGAACGTACACATCCTGCCCCACGGCAACCTCGGTCGCGTCGTGCAGGTCGGCGCCGTCAAGCAGAGCGGTCCGCTCGCTGTCGAAGCCACCCTGACCCGGCAAGTAACGCCACACCTGGTTGCCTTTGACGTCGAGGACGTAGAGATTTCCGCCGGACGCGGTGACCCCGTCGAAGGAGCCGATGCCTTCGGGCGCGCGTAGCGAGAGGGGGAGCGTGCCTTTGCCCGCAGAGTACGCGAAGGCCTGCCGCTTGTCGTCAATGATGATCAAGCTCTGCGTTTGTTCGGACCACGTGATCTGCACGGGACGCGACGCGGTCATGAAGCCGGCGAGATCGCCGTCCGTCAGGATCGTCTCGGAAGCCGCGCTTCCCGACAGCGGCACGCGCAAGACGCGCTTGCCCTTCGCATCGAGGAAGTACGCGTGATCACCCCCGACGACGGCGCGGCTCACCGACAGCGTGCCTGTGACCTGCTGCGCGAGATCGGCGACGGCGGTGAAGTCCTTAATCTCGAATACTGCGTTCAGCACGCCGAGTGCGGAGGTGACATCGGCCTGGAGCGAGACAACGCCGGCGTCATCGCTGTGGATCTTGGCGGCGTCGGCGAGCTTTGTGTGCGCATCACCCAGCAACTGGCGCTTCGTGGCGGCGTCATTCGTCGCCTGCGCGCGGGCGTTGGCCTCGCGCGCGCCGGCGACGAGCGTGGTGAATTTCGCTTCCCGGCTTTCCTTCACAGATCCCGGCAACTGCCAATAGGCGATGGCGCCCACGGCGAGAAGAGCGAGTACGGCGAAGATCGCGAGCTTGGGGATGCGAAGCTGCGGCACCTGGAACGCGCCTGTGCTCCGTTTGTAGCTGGGCGTGGATGCATCGCCGCGCAGGCGCACGCGGGCAGCGCGCGATGGCGCCGTCGATGCCGTGATCTCTCGCACCTGATCCCGCACGCTCCGCTGCGGCAGTTCAAACTGGTCGAAGGTGGCCGCGATCGAGGCAGTGCCACCGGACGATGAACCGGCGAAGCGGATGTCGGCTGATGCGCCTTGCAGTGCCGGTTCCGGCTCGCTCTCAACGACGACAGCAGGCTGAGCTTCCGTCGTGGCACTGCCATTGCGTGTGAGGAATTCCGGCGGCGATTCGACTTCCTCTTCGAAGCAAGAGAGGACGACGAGTGCGAAGTCAGGACAGTTTCGGCAGAGGCGGTAAAACTCCGGCAGCGCCTCGTCGCCCAGCGACAGCACGCGTTCGACGTGCTCGCGCGGCACGACGTCCTCGAGCATGCACGACGCGACGAGCACGAGGTCGCCCGGTGCAAGCTTGATGCGCGTGAGCTGCGGGTCGAACTCATCCACGATCCCAAGCGCGTGCTCGTGGTCGGGCGCGACGGGCTCGATGCGGCGGACGTCGCCATTCGCGCTTCGGACATACGCCACGCTTGGCCCGACCTGGGCGAGATATGCGTTGGCGCCGCGCAGGGCGAGGCATGTCGCTCCGGCGCCCACTTGATGTTCGGGGAGGCTGCGGCGATTCCATTCGCGCAGGTGCTCGTGACCAGCACGCAAGGCGCGCGTGAGGGCGCCGGTCAGCGAGAGCGGGTCTTTGCTGTAGAGCTGAGCGATGACATCGACGAGCTGCGACGTGAAATCGCGGCTCCCCGGAGATGCCGGCTCAACGAGGACGTAGAGTTCGTCAGCTTCCTCGTCGGGACGTTGACGGATGAGCGAGCCGAGCCACGGCCCCTCCTCCTCGACGCGGCCATCGGCCACGCAAAATCGTCCCACCCACGTGCGAACCGCCATGTCCCTCCCTGGACGTCACGCGCCTCGCGGCGCGCGCTCGAAATCGTACGATGCCCCCGGCTCCATCCGGCGCTCAGCGTCCCATCCGACGCAACATGCTGCACCCACGCGTCATGAGCACGTTGTTGCGAACTCGTGGGAGATGAGGTGTGACCGTCGGCGCGAAGTTCGCGACGGGGGTAGTATACGCGTGCCGATCGAGGAGGTATAGGCCAGTCGCCGCTAGAACATGTTGCATCTCGTCGACCATACGAGGCTCAGCGAAACTTATGTCTTGCATCTTGGTCCCGTGCGCGCGAGGCGAACTCGGCATACGCGGAGCGCGATGCACGAGCAATGCTTAGCGACCGATCGGACTGAACTTGGTCGCATCCATATCCACCGAGCGCATCGCCGACCGTTGCCCGGAACATGCATCGATCTTAGGATGAGGCACGATGCAACAAGCCCGTGTCTGGCTAATAGCCGTTCGTCCTGTGTCGTTCACGGCGTGCATCGTGCCCGTGCTGGTCGGCACGGCGATCGCGGCGGCGGACGAGTTCCACCCCCTGCTGTTCGTGCTCGCGCTCCTCGGTTCCGTGGCTATCCAGGCGGGTACGAACCTGGTGAATGACTACTTTGACCACGTGAAGGGTACGGACAACGAGGAGTCGCTCGGCCAGAGCGGCGTAATCCAACGCGGGCTGCTCTCGGCGCGCTCGGTGCTGATCGGAGGCATCGTCGCGTTTGCCGTCGGCGCCGCGATCGGGATCGCGATCACCGTCCAAGTCGGCTGGCCCGTGCTCGCGCTCGGTGTCGCGAGTATGCTTGTCGGCTATTTCTACACGGCATCGCCGTTCTCGCTCGCGTACCGCGGTCTTGGCGAAGCAGTCGTCTTCATCTTCATGGGACCTGTCATTGTGCTCGGCTCCTACTTCGTGCAGACGGAGGAGTGGTCGTGGCAGCCGTTCGTCGCCTCGCTGCCGATCGGGCTCCTCGTGGCGGCGATCCTGCACGCCAACAACGTGCGGGACATCGAGAACGATCGGAAGAACGGCAAGTGGACCTTGGCTGCGTTGGCGGGGCGACCGCTCGCGGATTACGAGTACGTTGGCCTGATGCTCGGCGGGTACGGCATCGTGATCGCGATGATTATCGCCGATGCTGCGCCGTGGACGGTCTTGCTGACGCTGCTGACGTTGCCGCTCGCGTTGCGCGTCGTGCGGCTTGAAGCCCGGCAGACATCGGCACGCGGGCTCAACCTGGTTCTCGCTCAAACGGCGGGATTGCACATGATATTTGGTGCACTGCTGGCCCTCGGCTTCGCCGTCGCCGTGTGGACGGGAGTGAGCTAGGCGAAGAGGCGTGCGGCCACGACCATGAGTGCTTCTAGCCGCTCGCATTGCCCCGAATGCGGAACGTACAGCAGCTGTCGCCACGAAGCAGACTCGTGCTGAGGCGCGCGTCGGCGCCGGCGAGACGCCGGACGAACTCGACGTCGAGCGCGCAGACAGCACTTTTCCTCGTCGCGACCTCCCAAAACGGACAGGTGTGTTTCTCGATGAGGTAGTCATCGCCGGACCAGCGCGCTTCGGTGACGTTGCCGCGATCCTCGATGATGCGGGCGGTCTCGGCGAAGCGTTCGGCACGAGCTTTGCCTTCTAACCGCGGGGCATATGGTTCGGCGAAGCGCGCTGCCACATTCTTCATCAGTTGTTGCAGGGCGTCCGGGCCGAGGAGCTTGCGCGCCTCCTCGATCAAGGCGGTCGCGAGCTCGTCGTATTTTTTCGGATATATCGCATCGCCCTGCGCTGTCAGACGATACATCAGCGCCGGACGGCCGACGCGGCCGCGCGCCTCGCGCGCTTCGATCAGCCCGTCGCGCTCGAGGATGGCGACGTGCTGGCGGATGCCCGTGGGCGTGAGTGCCACCTCGGCGGCGAGTTCCTTGATGCTGAGCTCACCACGCCGGAGGAGATTGAGGATATCTTGGCGCGTCGATTGCATCGAACTGTCTCCAGCCGGCTCACGTCAGGGGCAGAACATCGATCCGCTCCAGTCCGGAACGCTCGCGGGTCTCGCCGAAGGTGTCCCAGTACACCACCTTGTCGACGGGGATGCGGCTCGGCTTGCCGAACTTGCCTTTCGGCTTGCCGAGCGGGATCAGCGCCATCGTCTCGATGTCGTCGGGAATGCCAAGAAGCGCGTGGACGTCCTTCTCGTGGAACTTGTGCAGCGTCGTCAGCGTCGTGCCTAAGCCGAGAGCGCGCGCCGCGAGCATCAGGTTCTGGACGGCGGGATAGATCGATGCGCCCAGCGTGACACCGGGCTCGCCGAGGGTGCCGCGGCGGATCATCGCCATGATCAGCACCGGGCATTCGGCGAGATGATTGGCGAGGTGGTCAGCGGATCTGTATGTTCGGGCCCTATCGGGATCGGCGAGCATCAAAGGGCGGGCGGGTCCGTAGGCCTGGTTCCATGCTTCGAGATACCACTCGCCGATCTTGCGCTTCTTGTCGTCATCGCGAATGACGAGGAAGTTCCACGGCTGCACGTTGCCTCCGCTCGGCGCCATGATCGCGGTTTCGAGCACCTGCCAAATCTGCTCCTCGGGGACGGGGTCCGTCTCGAGCCGGCGCATCGCGCGCTGCGTGTTCGCTACTTCGAAAAAGTCCATGCTGCCTCCTAATTGACGGTGGCGCGACTGCCGATCCGCCGACACGCTACCGCCGCTCCCCGCGAAGCGCCAACGCTGCGCGATCGAGTCATTCCGTGGAGCTTACGGGCAGGGTCCGAAGTGGCGGGCGACGATGAGCATGTCGAGGGAATTGATCCAACCGTTGTGGTTGAGGTCGTACTTGGCGTCGTAACGGCCGGTACCTTCGAGAGCGTTGAAATGGAGCGCAACGCCGAGCAGGTCGATCGAGTTGACGTCGCCGTTGCCGGTGACGTCCCATGGACATGCGGCCTTCACCACCACCGATGCGCCCTGCGCCGCTACACCGATGAAAATGGGGGAGCACGAGTCGACGACGCACGACTCGACAGACGCAAGCCCCGTATAGCCGAACACGTTCGGGTCACCGATCCCGTTCCGCACGCCGGAAAAGTTGATGCCGCTCGCGCCGGACGCGATCGCGGTAAACGTCACATGCGCCAACACGCCGGAGCCGCTCGGGCCGTGCGTGCCGAAGCCATTATTGATCAGACCGTACGTGTTGCAGTGGAAGTTGACCGAGCCTTGGTCGTTGGCGACCTCGATCGACGGCGGCGACGAGCAGAGGGCGGTTCGGCCGGTGCTCGTCAGAAACCCGGCGTCGGTAACGCTGGCATAGGCGAGTATGGTCTTGTCGAACGTGAGCGTGAAATCGTACGCCGCAAGATCTGTGACATCCGCGACGTTGACATCTACCGCGACGGTGGCGCCGAGGGGTTGGCTCTGGATCGGCGGCGAGAGGCTCAATGTTGCGAACGGAACGTTGCCTTCGCTCGGCTGCGCATGCACGGACTGAGGATGCAATGCGAATAGCGGCAGCAGCATGACAGCTGCGAGAGCGGGGATGAAGCTAACAAGCCGGCGTCGGAACGCGGACGAAATGCGAAGCTGGAACATGGCTGATTTCCTCGCAAGTCCCCCATGCGTGTTTGAAGTATAGCTGTACGGCTTCCGGCCATCTGAGTGAGGCCCTATGGGAAGCGAAGACTCACAAGAAATGAGCCGGCGCCGGGAAGCGGGCCTCCAACGGAGACGCACGTGCCGTTCGCGCGCCGAGCATCCTCGAATCGCCGCAGACGGGTCTGTTACGCGCGCTGTGCCTGCCAGGCGAGGAGGCGTTTCACGGCGAGAGCGGCTGACTGGACGCTGTTAAAGATCGGCAAGCCGGCCGCGGCGACGGTCTCCTGAAAGGCGAGTGTGCCGGCCATCCCCATCTCGGTCGTGGGGATGCGAGCGACGCAGACGATCGGCTTACCGGCTTCGCGGGAGAGCGCGCCGAGTTTCTCGGCGGCCTCGGTCGCCACTTCGACGATGCTCGGACCTTCGGCGCGCATGGCGCCCCACGAGTAGCTGGTGTGATAGAGGATGTAGTCGACATTCGGCGACTCGGCGACGATGCGAATGGTGTCGAGCATCGGCTTGAGGCCGTCGGGCCCCCAGCCGACGCTCGTGTCCACGGGATTGCGTACGCTCGTACCGGCGGTCGGGGTGAAGTCGTGCAGCTTCTGCTGGATCTCGGGCGGGAGGGCGGGCATCTCGAGTCCGGCGGCGCCGATTTCGTCCGAGGCGAGGACACTGTAGCCGCCCCCGCCGCCGACGATTCCGGCACGCGGCCCGGTGAGTGACTTCAAGAAGCGAAAGGCGACGGTTTGGTCGACGAGTTCCTCCATGCGCTCGACACGGACGGCGCCTGCCTGGCGGACGGCGGAGTCGAAGATCTGGAGCGAGCCGGCGAGACTACCGGTGTGCGAGTTGACGGCGCGGGTCCCGGCTTCCGTGCGACCGCCCTTGAGAATCGCGACGGGCTTCGCGGCGGCCGCCTTGCGGAGCGCGCGCATGAAATGCGCCCCGTCGCGGATGCCCTCTATGTAGCAGGCGATCACTTCTGTCTCGGGATCCTCGGCGACGTACTCGAGCAGTTCGGACTCGCGGATGTCGGATCCGTTGCCGTAGCTAATTACCTTGCTGTAGCGGAGGCCGCGGACGGCGGCCGTGCGGCAGAACTCCCCCGCGTTGGCGCCGCTCTGGGACAACATGGCGACGGGTCCGGGCTCGGTCGGCAGGAATGGCATGAACGACAGGCCACCGGCGGGGTAATAGAGGCCCATGCAGTTCGGCCCGATGACGCGCATGCCGAGAGCATGGGCGCGGGCGAGAACGCGGGCTTCGAGCGCTGCTGCATCAGCGTCGCCGGTCTCGCTAAAGCCGGCGGTGAAGAAATGCAGCGACTTCACACCCTTCGCGCCGCAGTCCTCGACCAACTGCTCGACGAACCGAAGCGGCACGGATGAGATCACGTGGTCGACGTGACCGGGGATGTCCGACAACGTCGGGTAGCACTTGAGTCCCTGGATCTCTGCCGCTTTCGGGTTCACGGGGTAGATGTCGCCGGTGAAGGACATCTCCTTGATCGCGTGGACGAATGAGCCGGGTCCGTCCTGCGTCGACGCGCCGACGACGGCGATCGATCGCGGATGAAACATATAGTCGAGTGCTTCGAAGCTGCCTTCAGGCATGGAGGATCTCCTTGGGTGCGCGCGCGCCCATGCCGGGTCGCGCCCTGCATTGCCGTTGTCCGAGCCGCTCGCGGGGAATATGCGTTGCTCTTGCCGCAAGATCCGCGTCCGCGGCCCATTGTTGTGTAAGCCAACGGCTCGCGGCGCGCGCGGATCGTAACACTGGCCCGATCAGCGAGCAACTTTCGCCTGACCCTT
>JBBSDV010000004.1:0-38348 GCA_038240335.1 Dehalococcoidia bacterium | reverse complement strand
GCCGTAAAAACGGGCCGAATCGTCGAGATGCGCGAGCGCCGGTGCTCCAGCGAACAACGCGGCGACGACGACGATACCGACCGTGACCAGACGGGATGGACCGAACGCGTGCAAGCCCACCGCGGCGGTCAGTCCGAGAGGCACAATGAAGTACGCAATAAAGCGCGGATAGTCGGTGTTCACGTGACGCGCGGCCGCAAGCGTGACCATTGCGGCGAGCGCGACGATCCAGAGCAGTAGCATCACCGATGAGTTCGCCTTGATGGCTCGTGCCCGCGTCCCGAGGAATGGCAACGCACATGCCATGAACGCGCCCAGTCCGAACACGAGACGTTGCGCGTCGTCGGTCCAGATCGTCGATACGAGCAGATCGGGTCCCTTCAGGTCGAACGTGGCGGGTACGTTGGCGTAGCCGAACACCACGTCGCGGTTGATCAGGATGAAGACGCCCCAGAGAAGCAGCACCGGCCGCAGCGACATGAAGCTCGCGCGCAGCAGCTCTCGCCGGTCGCTGGACGACCACAGAAGGTACACCAGGCACAGACCAAGCGGCGGAATCAACACCGTCGCCGAAGGCGTATGCGAGAACAGCGTCAATGCGACCCCGACCTGCAAGACGGTCCATCCGCGCGTTGTGCTGCTCTCGCAAAGCGCGAGCAGCCCCAGCAGGCAAACTGCCATGCCGATGATCGCGACGAGCTGCGGATATGCGCCGACCGCGATCACTTCGAACAGCTGTGGCTGCGCGATCGCAACGAAGACGACCGCCAGGAGCCCTCCCGTCGCGCTGCCGGTCATTCGCTTGCCGAGCATGAATGCGACCGCCGAGAGCGCGAGGAAGCAGAGCGCGGCGAGTACGACCACGGCAAGCGGGCGGGTCGGCGCGACGAACGAGATGCCTGCGAGCAAGACGGGCACGAGCGGCGGCATCGTCGTCGCCGTGCGCTCTGTCGGCATCGCATCGCGAAGATAGAAGCGCGCGATCGTCAGCCACTGTCCGGAATCACCGCTCGGTGGCAGCGCGTACCGCGTCAGGATGTGGAGGAGATATCCGAGCACGCTCAACACGATGAGCGCCGCACCGAGCTCGGGCCACCAGCGTTGGATCCATATACCAAAGCGAGTCTCGATGCTGGCCCGCTCGTCCGCCACAGCGGACGGTCGTGCCGTCCTCGCACCCGGTGCCGCAACGATCGGTGCAAGCGAGCGTACCTGCCGGATTGCTGCGGCAGCGGACGAAAGCCAATTCGTGCGTCGAAACGATGCGTCCGGCCTCGAATTCATGTCGCACGCTCCAATTCCGTTGTTCGTGTCGCGGGCGTCATCAACATGGAGGCATATGCCGTTTCCAAACGAGTCGCGAGCGTCTCCCAGTCGTATCGGCGCGCGGCAGCGAGAGCATTACGCCCGATGCGGTTGCGCAACACCCGATCGGTGACGAGCTGATTGATCGCATCGGCTATGTGGCTCGCGTCTTCATCCGTCGTCAATCCATCGACGCCGTGATGGATCAGTTGCGCGGCCGCGCTGTGCTGCGCGCGAACCACCACCGGCGGCACGCCGGTGGCCTGCGCCTCGATGACGGTCATGCCGAACCCCTCTTGCGACGATGGCGCGAGCACGGCCTTGGCGCCCTTGAAGTAGGCATGCACGTCGTCGACGTCGGCCAGCTGCCCGTAGAAGGTGACGCGGTCCCGGATACCCAACCCAAGCGCTCGCTGCTCGAGCGCGGCCCGCTCCGGGCCGTCTCCGATAACGCCGCCGGTCACACCCGGCAGCAACGCCAGCGCTTCGAGCAGCAGTTCAACACGCTTGTGCGGCACGAGCCGTCCCGCAACGACGACATCCGGCGCATCCGCCATTGCCGCTATCGCTTGGATGTGATCGCAGTCGACACCGTTCTCGATCACCCGCGTCGGCGGCCCATCTGGAAGACGCTCGCGCGTAAACGCCGAGACCGCGATTCGCTCGGTGCCGAAACGCGCGGACTGCCGTTCGACCCATCGTGCGAGACGAGCGCGCGAACGTTCATGGGGAAAATACTCGAGCCATCGCTCGCCCATGAATTCGTGCCATGAAACGGCAACGGGTACGCCCCGCGCTCGTCCCATTGCACTGAGCAACATCGCCGGCATGTACGGGATCGACGAGCAATCGACGATGTCTGCGCCGAGGCACGCCACGATCGGCGCTGCCCGCAAGGCGAAGGAGAGTGCCGTCGCGAACGTGCGGCGGCCGGAGGCGTCATGCAGACGTGGCGGTGTGCCAACACCGTGCAGAACGACGCCATCCTCGACTCGCCGCGACGCCCCAGGCCAGTACTTCCAGCCGACGAGCGAGACTTCGTGCCCACGCCGGGCGAGCCGCCGACCGAATTCGTAGTTCCGTCGCTCCGCTCCACCCGCGACGTACGGATAGACCGCATCGTAGACGTAGACGATGCGCATCAAGACTGTCCGTTCATGATCGCGGCGAGACTGCCGCAGAGACCGATATTCGCGCCCGTCAGGATCAGGGTCTGCGCGAGTGCGGCGATCGATAGTTCATGCGACGGCGACCAGAGCACGAGCGCGATGTCGATCGCGATCCCGAGCCCGGCGAGCAGCGCCGCGCCGAGAACCGCAATCTCGAATTTGAACATGCGCCGTGCCATGCGCCACGTGAGATCGCGAGGCGTGAGGCCTCTGGCCGTCGTCGCCAGCCGCGCGACAGCGCCAAAGATGAGCGCGTTGATCCCGACCACGGCGAGTACCGGTCCGGCAAACACGGGCTGCCAGGCAAACTCGCCCACCACGACACTGTTCGCGCTACCGAATAGCGAGGCAACGAGCAACGCGATTCCGAGCGCCGTGAGCGCAACGCCAGGGACCGTAAACAGGTGGCTGGGCGTCGCGAGCACGAGGAAACGGAGATGCCGCCAGCCATCACGGAATGTCCGGAGCTTCGCGCTGCTCTCCTCGTCCCGTGGGTAATAGTTGATTGGCACCTCGACGACGTCCATGTCGCTGCGCGCCGCCTTGAGAATCATTTCGGAGGCGAACTCCATGCCTTCGGTATCAACGTTCATGCCGTTGTAGGCGTCGCGCGTGAATGCACGCAGGCCGCACTGGCTATCCTTCAGCCGCGATCCGGTGAACAGACGCAGCATCAGGCTGATGGCGGGTGTGCCGATGTACCGGTGGCTCCACGTCATCGCGCCCGGCTGGATGCCCGCATACCGGTTCCCCACCACCATGTCGGCGCCGCGTCGCAGCGGGTCGACTAAGTCGGTCAGTTCGGCGAAATCGTAGGTGTCGTCGCAATCGCCCATCACCAGATACCCGCCGCGGCTCTCGTTAATGCCGCGCATCAGCGCCGCGCCGTATCCCCGGCGTGTCTCTTCGATGACGCGCGCGCCGGCCGCGAGAGCGAGCGCGCGCGACTGGTCGGTCGACCCGTTGTCGACGACGATCACTTCCCCGTGAATGCGGTTCAGGTGGAACCAGTCGCGTGCCTTCCGCACGCACCGGCCGACAGTCGCCTCTTCGTCGAGGCACGGCATGATCACCGAAACCTCAGGAGCCGGTCCGAGATCGACACCTTCTTCCTCCTCGATGATCCAGCGGTCTCGCGCGAGTGCTTCAGCCCGTGGCAATGTGAACCTCCCGAGTGTGGTGGCGATTGGTCAATCGGCGACTGCCTGCCGCGCTCGACAGGCCCGCAAAAAGCGATGTTTAGGACGAACGCCTGTAAACCCCGAATGCTTCCCCCCGCTAGTCTCGTCCGAAACCCTTAAAGCTGATGCATCCACGCCAGTCGTCCTGGTATCGACGCGTCCCTCAGCATGGCGAACCGATACTGGAGTAGAGACCGAATGGAGACGCACATTCCTCACAGTCGCCAAATGGCGCGGGTAATCCGAGCGGGTGAGCGATTGATGCCGCCCCGCCCGCACGTCGTCGTCCTCGTCGCGGTCCTCGCCGCGATGCTCATCTGCATCCGCGTCTTCGCCTCGTTCGATGACCCGCCAATTACATCGGATGAATCTCTATACCTGTCAGAAGCAGTTTCGATTTCGCACGGCCAGCTGACGTATTCCTCTGGCGAACCGATCATTCATCGGCCGCCGCTATATCCCGCAACGATCGCGCCGGTGATGCGCCTTAGCGGCAACTCGGTACGCGTTGCCCGCATGGTGCCGCTGTTGTACGCGCTTGGCGCGGTCGCTGCGGTGTATGCACTTGCCCGCAGCCTGTTCGGTGCGGGTACCGCGGCAATCGCGGCGCTGTTGGCCGCCGCGGCGGACGCGTCGGCTCGCCTGAGCCAGAGCTTCTACGTCGATCCCGCGGCGGCGATGTGGATTCTCGCGTCCGCCGCTGTACTTGCGGGCGGCCTGCACACGAACGACGTTCCCCGTCCCATCGCGACGCTCACGCCCCGCCGGAGCGCCACGATCGGCGCGCTGCTGGGGCTCGCGTTTTTGACGAAGGAGACCTCGGCACTCTGGCTACCGCTCCCGTTGCTCGTCGTCCTGCTCTCGGCCCACATGCGCTGGCAATGGCGCGGCGTCGTCTGCTGTTACGGCGCGTTCGCCGTGCTTGCCGCACCGTGGTTCGCGTGGGTGGCTTGGAACACCGACACCGTGTTCAAACTCGATCATGCGTTCTCGCCCGTAATCATGATCGGGCTCGCGGTCGCCGCCGGATGCTTCGCGCTGGGCGTCCGGCTGTCGACCGAATCGCGACGGTCTGCGCGCGTCCTCGCGGCTGCGCTGATCGCGACCGTCGCCTTCATCGGGGCGCTATACGCGCTCGAGTCCCGGCCGGAACCGCATGCGATCTCATACGCCAGCGCCGTGCCCGATTGGACGCTCCGCGTCCTCGCTACAAACGTCGAGCCGTTCGCGCTGATCGCAATCGCCTGGGTCTTTGCGGTCTGGAGACTAACTCGCGGCGATGAGCGTGCGGCCCTCCCCGTCGCGTTCGGCACGCTCGGGACGCCGCTGTACGTGTACACGGCCAACCGTGGTTGGGAGGTGCGCCAGATCCTGCCCCTGGTGTACGTGTCGTACGCACTGCTCGCCTGGACTGTGAGCGAACTCATATCGGCGCTCGGACGCAACTGGACGCGGCCGCAGCGAGGCGGCGTACTCGCGCTGCTGGTCGCGGGATTGCTCGCCACGGCCGGGATCGCGAGTAACCTCGGTGCGACGCACGGCGCAAGTGGCGACAGCTACGTAAAGGACGCCATCGCCTCAAACACGCACGCGTCGCTATCAGAAACGACGGACGCCAGCGGTATCGTTGATTGGAGCGGTCCACCCGAGCGGGAGATCGCCTCGTGGTTGCGCGACCTTCCAGCCGGCTCAACCGTGCTCTCGAGCCGGCTGTACTCGACGCAGCTCTACGTCGATGTCGATGCCCGCGTGCACGTCCGGCCGCTACCGACGCTGGGAGTAACGATGACCGGCGACGGCCGTCAACCGGTGCCGTTCGGGACGCTCTTCCGCTATGACGATGCGCAATTCGATCCCGACGCGCAGCGCCATTGGATGTACCTGCATCGCTACGGGGATGAACCCTACTACATTGGCTTGTCGGCCGAGGATCTGACGGGCGAACTGCACCGGGAGCCTAACCTGTATCTCTTGATTTCCGGCGATGACGCGGGTTTCAGCAGCGACAGCTTCATCGCCGATTTCGGTGGCCGTCCCGGGTTCGACTTGGTGCACGAGTATGACGACGGCGACGCGCGCAGTCATCTCTATCGCGTCCATGCGGACATGCTTGCGGACGCAGTGGCATGGCCGCTCGCTCTCCGTTGGCAGGACTTCCAATACATCGCAACGGACGCCGGTCGGGAAGCGAGTTCATCGTCGTTTTGGGAGACACTCGCCGTAAACGGAGTGCTGCTCGATGGTCAAGCAGTGGGCGCGAGCGACCTGCCCGCGCTCATCGACGATCCGCGATGATCCTCGTTTCTGCCGGACGCGGCGGAGTCCCGCAGATCGCGGGACTCCTTCGTTCACTGCGTCCGACGACCGGCTACGTCAGTGTCCGTGACCGTTGCCGTTCCCGTTGCCATTTCCGCCCTGTACGTGACACGGGACGTTGACCTTGTTCCCGCTGGGTGTCGTCTTGATGATCGTCTCACCTTTTTCGCACACACCATCGCCATCGTCGGGATGATGGTTCGGATTGCCCGCCGGGATGCCATGCACGTCCGACGGCGCACCGAATGCATCTTGCGTTGAGAACGCTCCAAACCCGCTGAGACCGACGATGGCCAGCACTGCTACGACTGCGATTGCTTTCTGCTTCATCCGCACTCCTTCTGCAAAGCGATACCGAGAGCGGCCTGACTGCCCCTCGTAACCACTATCGACCCCGTGTGCGAAAGCTGTGCGCCTCCCGGGTGCTGCGCTGGAAATACGGGTTGGCACGAGTGGCTAGCTGTTCCGGGGATGCCATCAGGGTCACCCCCGGGGAATATGCCCCGGAAACCCCCCGGTAGTCGGCACGGCGAGGGCGCTCCCGTTTCGCTCTGCGGGCACGCAATCGCCCGCCCACTCAGGCGGCCTGCCGTACCCAACGAGATCTCAGAAGCACACGGTCTAGGGCGAAGTATCGGTCTTACGCGCGCGCCGTTCAGCCCGCGGTAGGTCTACCTACGAACTGCCGGCGTCACCCATTGTCGCTGCCGCTGTGGCCGCACGGCTCTGCATCTCTTCCGGCGATACATCCTCTATGTGCTGGGCGAGCGACCACTCGTGACCGAACGGATCGGCGATCACGCCGATGCGGTCGCCGTAGAACTTGTTGGTGAGCGGCTGCAGTTCCTTCGCGCCGGCAGCGAGCGCACGCTTGAACGCGGCATCGACGTCCTCGACGTAGAAGAAGAACGAGAACGTCGTCCCGTTGAGTGCCTGCGGCGCTCGATCGGGGTTGTCGGCGAGCATGATCATGGAGTCGCCGATCTGCATCTCGGCGTGGCCGACGGTGCCATCGGGGCCGGGCATCCGGACCTTCTCCTCCGCCCCGAACGCCTTCGTATAAAAGTCGATGGCGCGCGCCGCGCCCCGGACATAGAGGTAGGGCGTGAGCGTGTTGTAGCCGTCGGGGATTGCCTTCACGTTCTGCGCCATGCGATTGCTCCTGTGTCGAGATCGAAGCTGGAGGACGACTCCACGATAGCGCGGGCACGAGCGCGGCGCATCACCCGCAGGGACGGCCAACCGCGCGCTACCCACACTCCCTCGCGGGACGGGTTGTATCTTGTGGGTAGCTCGCGGCCATGCGAGCGATGGACGGGTGCGTGGCAAGGACGGCAACGATGACACTGTCGACGAACGGACTGCTTGCGGATGACGAGACGGCGGCGACACACGCACTGCCGTCGCCGGACGCCGCAACGCCGGACGCCGCGGCGGTGGGCGTCGGGCGCGTCGGATGCCCGATGGGGCAGGAAGCGAACGTCGACGAGTTTTTCTTCTGGGTGGCGCCGGGGCAGCTCGTCGAGCAGACGCAGATCGTCCGCGTGCCGACGATCATGGGCGGCACCGAGGTCGAGCTGTTTGGCGTCGTCGAGCAGGTGTACCGGCGCTCGACGATCAGCTCGATGCACATGGAGCTGGCGGCGCACGACGGCGATCCCGTCGCCGACGACCTGATGCTCGATCGCGACGGCGTGACGTATGCGAAAGCGCGCGTCGTCAACGCTTTCCCGCCGAAGTTGGCGCCGCCGGTCGAAGGCAGCACCGTGTTCCAGTGCGGCGAACGCGACGCCGAGCGCGCGTACGAGATCGACACCTATGCGGCCGAGCGCGGCGTCTGCATCGGGTTGATCCGCAACGGCGGCGACTCGACGGCAGGCCGCGCGTTCCTCGACCTCGATTTCCTGCTAGGGGCGCAGTCGGGGCACCTCAACGTCAACGGCGCCGCCGGTTCCGGCACGAAGTCGTCGTTCCTGACAATGGCGGCATCACAGACGATCAACGCCGTGCAGATGCAGGCGAAGGGTATGGTCGGCAGCGGCCAGCAGCCGCGGATCAAGGCGATCATCTTCAACGTCAAGGGCTTCGATCTGTTTTGCCTCGACCGCTGGTCGACGAAGTTCAACGAAAACGACCTCGCGGCATGGCGCGAAATGGGCGTCGACAAGCCGGATATCTTCCGCAGCATCGCTTACTACGCGCCGGAGACATCCGTCCGCAGCGGCTCGCCGCTCGCGATCACCACCGAGCGCCCCGGCGACGTGCGGCCGTACTCGTGGTCGCTGAAGGACATCATCGACTTCGGGCTGTTCGATCTCCTCTTCTCGGAGGAGACGCGCGCGAACGACAACCTCGTGACGCTGATCAACTGGCTCTCGCACCGGCTGTCGGTGGGGCGCACGAAGGCGCTCAGCCTCGACGAGCGGCTCGGCGGCTCACCCGACGCGCGGCTGGCTGCGAGGCGGCAGCTCACGGATGCGCAGGAGCGCGGCTTCAATAGCAAAAACGATCTCGCGAGTGGCGACCCGGTGCTGACATTCCAGAAGCTCCTGGACTACATCGAATTCAAGGCGCAGCCGGAATCGAAGGACGTGGACGACGAGAGCCTGCGGAGCATGAGCAACTCGACGATCCAGGCGCTCTGGCGGCGGCTCGCGCGCGTGCTCGGCCCGATGTCGGGCCTGCTGCGGCGCGACGACATCGAAGGCGCGCCGCTCGAGCTGGCGACGATGCAGGAGGATGTCGCGGTGATCGACATCCAGTCGATCCAGGATGCGCACCTGCAGCGCTTCGTCATCGCGTCGGCTCTCAACCAGCTCGTGAAGTGGCGCAGCGGGCCGCACGCCGCCCGTCACGAGACGTTCCTCGTCGTTATCGACGAGCTCAATCGCTACGCCCCGCGCGGCGCATCGGACGCGATCACGAAGCTCTTCGAGTACGTGGCGAGCCAGATGCGATCGCGCGGCATCATTCTCTTCGGCGGCCAGCAACAGGGGTCGCGCGTCTCGGAGGTGGTCATCGAGAACAGCCAGACGCGTGTGCTCGGCCGCAGCGGCGGCCAGGAGCTCGCCGACTCGATCTGGCGCGGCTTTTCGGAGGGCGACCGGAAGCTAGCACTGCGGCTCGGGCCGGACGAGAAGGTGATCGTCGCGCCGAACTTCCGCGAGGCACTGCACGTAAAGGTGCCTCGGCCGCCATGGGCGATGCGGCCGGAGGAGGCATCTCCGGACCCGCCGGCGTGCCTCGCCGGGGCGGAGCGCGGTGGGGGCGTCGACGGCTCGCGCGCGACGCCGAGCGATGCCGGCCGCAAGAAGGCGCAATCGCTGGAAATGTAGGCCCGGGTGCGCCCTGGTCGCTGCGCGGTGATCCCAAAAGGGGCACAGTCTGAAGACCCGATCCGTGCAATCGTATCCGCGCCGGCGGAGTCTGCTCTGACGGGGCTAGCTTTACATCGCGCGGCCACTTCCATTGCAGGGCGCAGGCACCGATGATAGGATCGGCGGAACGCTGCACGGACTGAGGCGGACGCGGTCCGCGGGGGCGCATCGATGGCGGTTGCGGCGACGCATATCACGTTGTTCGAGCCGCCGGCGCGGGCGCGCTCGCTGCCGCTGACGCTGCGGCGGGTGTTGCGGCATGTGCCGCTGCTGATCGTTGTCGCCCTCGTCGTCGGCATCCACATCCCGACACTGCACTACTACTTCTTCGGCGACGACTTCCTCGTCCTCGGCGACATCCAGACGCGCAGCTTCCCAAAGTACATGAGCGACGTCGTCGCGCTCCGTGATCTGACGCCGAACTGGCGCCCGCTGACGATGCTTGTGTACTGGGGCGAGTTCAAGCTCTTCGGATTCAACGCGCTGCCGTGGCGCATCGTCAATCTGATGCTGCACGTCGCGACGGTCATCGTGCTGTACGCGCTCGTGCTCTCGCTGACGAAGCGGCTCTTCGTCGCGATCGCTGCGGCGCTGATCTTCGGCGTCTCCGCGTCGGCGGTGCATACAGTGACGTACATCACGGCGTTTCCGCACGTGTTCGCCGAGCTACTGCTCGTGTCGTCGCTCTACGCGCTGCACCGCTACGTCGAGAGCGGCGAGCGGCGACTCGGTTGGTACGCGGCGTCGTTCCTGTTCTTCGTCGCCGGCTTCCTCGCGAACGAGGGCGGCGTCGTGATGGCGGGCGTGCTGCTCGTGTACTACGCGACCTACTCGCTCGCCCGGCGGCACGATATCCTCGATTTCACGCTGAAGATGACGCCCTTCGCGATTGCGTCGGTGCTGCTGGTCGGCGGCCTCAGCGGCTGCGGCTGCCAAGGCGTCGATGCCGGCTTCTACGGTCTCGGCTGGCACATCCCTCGCGAGACCTGGATCTACATGGCGCGGCTGGCCTATCCCGTCGGCGCGATCAAGCTCGAGCCAACGACGATCGAGTGGGTATGGGGTTCGGTGGTCATCGGCTTCGCGATCTTCTTCTTCGTCCGCGGGCCGAACATTGCCCGCTTCGCCGCGGCCGGGATGCTGCTCGGCGTGATGCCGTATGTGCCGGGGAAGATCTGGACGGCGACGCGATACAGCTACATGGCGACGCCGTTCTTCGCGATCCTCGTCGCGGTCGCCGCGGGGCTTGTGTACCACTACGCGCTGAAGGTCTACCGGCCGGCGGCGCACGTGCTCGCGGCGCTCGCGCTGGCCACGGTCGGCGGCCTGTATTCATGGCAGACGATCCACCAGACGCAGCCGTTCCTGCACGACACAGCGCGCTGGCAATTGCTTGCCCATGACCTACGTGCGAATTACGACACGGTGCCTGCGGGGTCGACGGTGTACGTGATCGACGACGAAGGACTATGGTCGAACCCGTACTGGCAGCCGACGTGGATGACGTCGGTCGGCCATGCGCTGTACGGCAAGAACGTCAGCGTGCGCGCTCTGCCGTCGAGCGATCTTGTGAAGCTAGAGCGCAGCCTGACCGGGAAGATGTATCTTGTGGAACTGGAGGACGGCCATCTGACGACCGTCTCCCCCCAAACCGTCCAGCTGCATCAACAGGAATAACTCGCGTTTGATTTCGACACGGATCCGGCTGCGCGCAACGAGCCTGGGTCTGTCGCCCCCTCCCGCCTCCGGCACCTGCCGCGCGCGCTCAGCTCGCGATAACACCGCATTGAACTCGCGCGATTTCGCACAGACACCGGGGTCGTCGCTGTGAGTATCGAGGTGCCGGCGTCGGCGGTGCGCGGGCGCGAGTCGGCGCCGCGGCCCGTAATCGCGCCGGCCGATGCGGATCGCCGATCGTCGCGCTGGTTCGCCGTGCCGCGGATCGATCTCGTCATCGTGATCCTGCTCTTCGCGCTGGCAATCGTGCCGCGGGCGGCATGGGTCGCCTACAACGATCGGCCACCCCAGGGGCTGAACGATCCGACGTTCTACGTCCTGTTCGGCGACACGATCGCGAACGGCGACGGCTACACGCGGCCGACCGGCGAGAAGTTCGCGTACTACCCTGTCGGCTATCCGGCGACGGTCGGCGCACTCAAGAAGGCGGGCGATCTCTTCGGCTGGGGCCGCAGCACCTTCTCTATCAAGATGATGAACGGCATGTTCGGGGCGATCACGGTCGCGCTGATGTACCTGCTCGCGATGCGGCTGTTCGATCGGCGCACCGGTATCGTCGCGGGGACGCTGTTGGCGGTGTTTCCGAGCCAGATCTACTTCACCGGCACCGTGCTCTCGGAGCCGCTGTTCACGCTGATGTGGGTCGCCGCGCTGCTGGTGCTGCTCTGGAAACCGTGGACGCGAAAGGGGATGCCGTGGCCGCAGCTGTTCGGAGCGGGGCTGCTGCTGAGCTATGCGACGATGACGCGCGGCATCACGCTCGCCTTCCCCGCGCTGCTGCTAGCGGTGTGGCTGTTCCAGCTGCAATCAAAGCGTCGGGCGCTGGTGCAGGCGCTGATCGTTTGGGCCGGCATCGCCGTGCTCGTCGTGCCGTGGTCGGTGCGGAATTCGGAGGCGTTCGGGCAGCTGACCGGGCCATCGACGAACGTTGGCGACGACCTGTGCATCGGTAATTATCTCGGCGCACAGGGCGCCTTCACGCTGCAGGGGAAGTGCTTCGCCAACGACGCCGGCAAGACGGCGCAGCAGGTGGAGGTCGACCGCAACAAAGAGGGCGTGCGGATCGCCATCCGCGACGTCGCCTCGCACCCGGCGCGGATGCCGAAGTTGATCGCGCAGAAGGCCTACTGGCTGCTGTACAAGGACGACGACGGCATCTGGGCGGCGGAGTCGTACGGCAACGATTACTTCATCCCGAATTTCCGGCGCGAGGTGCTGGCCTTCGCAGCGAACACCGTCTACTACGCGACGATGGTGCTGGTGCTGGCCGGCGCCCTCGCGTTCGTTCTGGCGAAGGACGTGCGGCGGCTCGTCGCGATGCTCTCGCTGCTGTACGTGCTGGCAATCCCGCTCGTCTTTTTCGGCGACCCGCGATTCCACTATCCCGCCATCCCGCTCGCCGTGCTGATCGCTGCCGTCACGATCGTGCGGCTATGGGACGCGCGGCCGCGAGCAGGGGGACGCACCCCCAGCGCTGCTGTGTAGGGGCGTGCGGCTCGGGGAGGCGTTCGCCGGGCCGAACGACGCGATCTACGCGTCAGCATGATCGCAGGCACCTGCGGGCGCGGCACCCGCTGATTCGGTGCTAATCGACGTGCCGACAAACAGAAACGAGGGCGGCATTGCTGCCGTCCTCGTTAATTATCGAAGGCCCCGCCTCCTTCGACATACACCAGAACGGCGTGCGCCGCCCGCTGTTACAGATGTGCCGCGTTTGCAGTTATCGCAGCCATTCCATTCGCCCGCGTTGTCAAGTTCGAGGGTGTAAGTCATCCGATAGGCGACGCCGGTTGTAGTCATCCGCGGGTGTCCGGGCACGGCGCCAGTGCCGGCACTCGAAACTGTGAATTGTGAGCCGTGAACTCAGTGATTAAACGCGTCGACCCGCTTTTCAAAGATCGCCGGGAGGATCTTGACGACGGGCTTGGAGGCGTTGAGCATGATCGGCGCGAACTGCGAATCGTTGATCTTCTTGTCGAGGTCGTAGCGCGGGTACGTGACGAACAGCACAAGCAGCACCTCGATAATCAGCAGCGCCTTCACGGCGCCGAACATCGCGCCGAGGATCTGGTCGAACATGCCCAGCTGCAGCACGGAGATCACGGGGTGCACGACCATCGCGATCAACTGCCCGGTCAGCGTAATGCCGAGGAAGATGATCAGAAAGCCGAAGACGTTCGCCGTCGTCTCGTTGTCGATGCTGAACAGCAGCGAACTGGCGACCTCCTTGTATAACAGCCCGGCGAGAATCACCCCGGCAAGCGTCGCCGACGTGCCGATCACCTCGCGCACGAAGCCCGCCGAGAATGCGGTGATGACAAAGAACAGAAACACTACGACGATGACGATGTCGATCCAAGTCATTGCGGGGCCACCGCGTGTCCCTCGAAGGCTGCCTTGAGCACTTCGGTCATGTCGCCGGCGAAGACGAAGTGCAGTTCGCGGCGCACCGCCGCCGGCACTTCCTCGATGTCGCGCTCGTTGCGCTTCGGCAGCACGAACGTCTTGATGCCGGCGCGGTGAGCGGCGAGGATCTTCTCCTTGAGGCCGCCGACCGGCAGCACGCGGCCGCGCAGTGTGATCTCGCCCGTCATCGCGACGTGGCGATTGATCGGTCGGCTGGTCAGCGCCGAGATCATCGCCGTCGCGATCGTGATGCCGGCGCTCGGCCCTTCCTTCGGCACGGCACCCGCCGGAACATGTACGTGAATGTCGTTCTGCTCGAACACCTCGCGCGGGATGCGCAGCTCGACCGAACGGGAGCGCGCGTACGAAAGCGCCGCCTGCGCCGATTCGCGCATCACGTCGCCGAGCTGGCCCGTGAGCGTCAGGCCGCCTTTGCCGGGCATCAGGCTGACTTCGACGCCAAGGACGTCGCCCCCGAGTTCCGTGCGGGCGACGCCGGTCGCGACGCCGATCTCGTCCTTGGCCTCGGCGGCGCCCCAGAAGAACTTCTGCGGCCCCAGCATCGGCTCGAGGCTCTGCACCGTCACGTTCACCTTCGTCGTATCGTGCTCGGCAAGCCGGCGCGCGACCTTGCGGCAGATGCCGCCGATCTCGCGCTCGAGGCTACGGACACCGGCTTCGTGGGTGTACTCGCGGATCATCTTGCGCAGACCCGCCGTCGTAAACGTGAGCTGGAGGCGCGAGAGGCCGTGCTCCTCGAGCTGCTTCGGGACGAGGAACTGCTGCGCGATGTGCAGCTTCTCGTCCTCGATGTAGCCCGGCAGCTCGATCACTTCCATGCGGTCGCGCAGCGCCGGAATGATCGGATCGAGGATGTTGGCCGTCGTTATGAAGAGCGCCTTCGAGAGGTCATAGTCGACATCGAGATAGTGGTCGGAGAACGCGTGATTCTGCTCCGGGTCGAGCACCTCGAGCAGCGCCGATGATGGATCGCCGCGGAAGTCTGTGCCGAGCTTGTCGATCTCATCGAGCATGAAGACGGGGTTCACCGTGCCGGCCTGCCGCATGCCGTAGACGACGCGGCCGGGGAGCGCGCCGACGTACGTCCGCCGATGGCCGCGAATCTCCGCCTCATCGCGAACGCCGCCGAGACTGACGCGCACGAACTTGCGGCCGAGCGCCTCCGCGATCGACCGCCCGAGGCTCGTCTTGCCAACGCCCGGAGGCCCGACGAAGCAGAGGATCGGGCTGCGGAGCTTCTCCTTCGCCAGCTGGCGAACGGCCATGTATTCGAGGATGCGCTCCTTCACCTTTGGCAAGCCGTAGTGATGCTCGTCGAGCGTCTTTGCCGCCTCCTTCAGCTCGAGGTGATCGACGGTCGTCTTCGACCACGGCACCGTGACGAGCCACTCGAGATAGGTGCGCACCATGCCGGTTTCCGGCGAGGCAGACGGCATCGCTTCGAGGCGGCGCAGCTCGTCCGTCGCCTTTTTCTCGACGGCCTCTGGCATGCCGGCGGCGGCGATGCGCTCGCGCAGATCCGACGCGTCGCGCGACGCCGGGTCGGTCTCGCCCAGCTCGCGCTGGATCGCCTTCATCTGCTCGCGCAGGAAGTACTCGCGCTGTGACTTATCGAGCTCGTCCTGGACGCGGTTGTGGATCTTGCCCTGCAGTTCCAGCACGTCGAGCTCCTTAGCGAGCTGAATGCTGAGCTTTTCGAGGCGCTCGCGCACATCGACGGTGTTGAGGATGTCAGCGCCCTCCTCGTCGTCGAGGTTGAGCGATGAGGCGATGTAGTCCGCCAGCCAACCGGCGTACTCGATGTTCATCGCCATGATGTAGGCATCGTCGGGAATGCTCGGCGCGAGGCGGGCGACCTTCTCGAACAGCGCCAGCACAGCGCGCCGAAGCGCCTCGGTCGGCACGGTGGAGTCAGTGGGGTCGTCGATCGGCTCGACGCGAACGCGGTAGTACGGCTCGGCGCCGATGATCTCGAGGATCCGCAGGCGACGAAAGCCCTGCACCCATACTTGCGTCGTGCCGTCGGGGAGGCGGAGCGCGCGCTCGATGTTGGCCTCGGTGGCGATCGGGTAGATGTCGTAGGGGCCGATTTCGGTCAGCGACGGGTCGCGCTGCGTGACGACGGCGACCATCCCATCACGGGCCGTCGCCGTATCGATCGCCCGCAGGCTCGTCCGGCGGCCAACCAAGATCGCCCCGGCGGTGCTGGGGTAGAGGATGCCGCGCCGCCTCGGCAGGAGGGGCAGCTCGAGCGTCGCGTCCTTGCGCCTTCGCTGACGGGGCACGTATCACCTCAACCGGCCCGCCCGACGCGCCGCCATCGTGCGGCGGCTGACTTCGGGCGTAGACCTGCCTTCAGTATCGGCAAGGACGAGTGTATCACGCGAGGGCGGCTGATCCGGCTCCGGTCATGGCTATTCGATCAGGGGAAGGATCATATGTAGTCCGAATCACCTGCTTCCGCGTCGACCAGCGCTTGGCGACGTTCCGTGAAGCGTTGACGACTCGAACTCTATGGCGCCACGTCATATCGTGTGGACGTGACGCGCCGGCGATTGCACGAAGGGGAGGCGATTGATGACGAACGACGAGATCACCGAACTGCTGACGAAGCGGAACAATTGGGGGCGTTGGGGTCCCGACGACCAACGCGGTGCAATCAACTTCATCACCCCGGAAAAGCGGTGCGAAGCAGCGGCGCTCGTGCGCAGCGGGCGCATTGTCTCGCTCAGCCGCGACATCCCCACCGTGCCGGGACCGAACAATCCGAACCCGGCGCAGCACTTCTTTCGCGTCATGGATGGCGGCTCCGCCGGGGGCGGCGTCGTCGATCATATCGGGCTGCTGTACCACGGGTATCAGACGACCCACATCGATGCGCTCTGCCATGTCTGGAGCGGCGACGGGATGTGGAACGGCCGCGACCCGCGCATCGAGGTGACGAGCCAGGGCGCGCGATTCGGCAGCATCGACGCGTGGCGCGACGGCATCGTCACGCGCGGCGTCCTCCTCGACGTGCCGAAGTTTCGCGATGGAGCCTGCATCACGCTCGACACGCCCGTGCGCGCCGAAGAATTGGAGGCGATCGCGAAGGCGGAGGGCGTCACTGTCGGTGCCGGCGATGCGATCGTCGTCCACAGCGGGCGCGCGGCATGGCAGCGCCAGAACCCGGCATGGAGCGGCTACGCGCCGCCGTCGCCCGGGCTCGATCCCGACTGTCTGCGCTACCTCCGCGACCACGACGTCGCCGTGCTCGTGTGGGACTTGATGGACGCTGTGCCGAACCGGAACAACATGGCGCTGCCGGTACATGCTGCGATCTACGCATTCGGCGTCGCCCTCGTCGACAACGCGCTGCTCGAGCCGCTCGCGGCAGCGTGCGCCGAAGAGTCGCGGTACGAGTTCATGCTCACCGTCGCGCCGCTGCCGCTGCCCCGCGGCACCGGCTCGCCGGCGAACCCGCTGGCGCTGTTCTAGCAGCCGGGCGGTGAGAGATGAGAGGTGGACGTGAGGCATGACCGAATATAAGTACCTGACAACGCGGCGCGAGGGCACGACGCTCATTGCAACGATGATCAACCCGCCGCAGAACCTGCTCAATGGGGCGATGGTTGGCGAGCTGCATGCGCTTGTCGATGCGCTTGCCGATGATGTCGAGACGCGCGTGCTCGTCCTGACGGGCGGCGCCGACGGCATCTTCATCACTCACTACGACGTTGGTGAGCTGACGGCGATCTCCGACGTCGTGCGCAGCCGCGATGTACCCGGCGGCGGCCAGGAGCTGCACGCGATGCACCAGCTGACGCTAAAACTGCAGGCGCTGCCCCAGCCCGTCATCGCCGCCATCAACGGCACCGCGATGGGCGGTGGTTGCGAGCTCGCTCTGGCCTGCGACTTTCGGTACATCGCCCGCGGCGGCGTCTTTGGGCTGCCCGAGGTGCGCGTCGGCATTTTGCCCGGCGCAGGCGGAACGCAGCGGATGACGCGGCTCGTCGGCACGGCGAAGGCGCTCGAACTAATGCTGCTCGGCGACGCCGTGGATGCCGACACCGCCGAGCGGCTCGGCCTCGCGCACCGCGCCGTCGACGCCGATCGGCTGATGCCGGACGTGCTCGCGCTCGCGGCGGAGCTCGCGCGGCGGCCCGCGCTCAGTGTCGCCTTGATCAAGCAGTGCATCTTGCAGGGCGCCGAAATGCCGCTGGGCGATGCGCTGCGTTTCGAGCAGGCCGCGTTTAACCGCACGATGCGTTCGGACGACGCCGCGCAGCTTATGCGCGCATACGTCACCAATGATCGCGGCTTGAATGAGATGGACGAGGCGACCGGCGAGACCGCCCTCTGAGGCGACGCAGACATGGAACTGTGGGCACGTCGGCCCGCCCGCACCACCGACATTGTGGTAAAAAGCGCGCGTTCGTCGACAGCCGAACAAGATTCTTCGCTTCGCTCTGAAAGACAGGTTGGGGATCCATTCTCATATCCCGCATACCGCATCCCGCCTGCGACCTCTCATCGCTCACCTCCTTCACCTCCCACGTCCCGCGCCAGCGCTCCCCGCTTCCCGCTTCCTGCTTCCTGCTTCCTGCTTGAAATGCGGATACTGCGGGCATGCGTAAACGAGGCCCCAGCTCGCGCGAGGACGTTGTCTTCTGCATCGCCTGCGTGCTGCTCTTCGCGGCGTTCGTCGGGCTGTCAATCTGGGCGCACTACACCTACTTCATCGCCCCCGAGCAGCGCGTGCTCGAAACGCTAGAAGCGCACCAGGAGCGCGTGCCGCTCGCCGACACGACGCTTGGCTACTTGACGGATCTCGGCAACGTGCCGGTCGTGATCGCGCTCGTCGTCATCGTGGCCGCGCTGCTGCTGGCGCGTCGTGCGTTCGTCGAAGCGGCGGCCGTCGTCGGCGTGCTGCCGATGGGCGTCGTCCAAATCGGCCTGCGCCGCCTGATCGATCGGCCGCAGGACCCTTCGCGCATCCCGACACTGGCGCAGCAGTACCCGTACCGCGCAAGCTACCCGAGCGGCCATGCGTTCGGCGTCTGCATCGTCTTCGCCTTGCTGTTCGCGTTCGCGCCGATTATCGTGCCGCAACGTCCGGCATGGATTGCACTGCGGGCGGTGTGCGTGGTGCTCGTCGTGTGCGCTGGCGTCGAGCGTGTGATCGATGGCGCGCACTGGCCGAGCGACGTCGCCGGCGCCTGGCTGCTCGCGCTGTTGTATGTCACCGCCGTCGCGTGGTTCTGCATGCGGGTGCGACGGCGGCGGCCGCCAACCTCTGACAGCCCATAGAGCCGACGCAGGCGGCGGAATGACTGGTACTCCTCGCCGCACTGCGCTTTGCGTGGTGTTGTTGTGCAATGGAGGGTCAGGACGGCAGGCCGAAAGCTGAACAAGAATAACCGCGCGCACGAACAGATTCGCGTGCGGGAGGCAGCCATATGGAGGGACGATGAACGAAAGTACGAAGCGGGTCGCGGTGATCACAGGAGCGAGCGGCGGCATCGGCGCTGCGACGGCGCGGCGGCTGCACGATGAGGGATTCGACGTCGTGATCGGGGCGAGACGGGTCGATCACCTGCACGAAGTCGGCGATCCGATCGGCGCGCGGTCGCTTGCTCTCGACGTGCGGGATCGGGCGAGCGTCGATGCGTTCGCCGCGCAGATCGAGCGCTGCGATGTCCTCGTGAACAACGCCGGCGGCGCGTACGGGGCGGAGACGGTGGCGGACGCCGACGACGAGCACTGGCGGATCATGTGGGAGACGAATGTGTTGGGGCTGATGATGGTGACGCGCGCCCTGCTGCCAACGCTGGAAGCGAGCGGCAACGGCCACATCGTCAACATCGGCTCGATCGCCGGCATCGAGACGTATCCGGGCGGCGGCGGCTACACCAGCGCGAAGCACGGCGTCCGCGCCGTCTCGCAGACGCTGCGGCTTGAGTTGCTGGGAAAGCCCGTGCATGTCATCGAGATCGATCCCGGCATGGTCGAGACGGAATTCAGCGTCACGCGGTTCGGCGGCGATCGCGAGCGGGCAGCGAAGGTGTACGAAGGCCTGACGCCATTGACCGGCGACGACATCGCTGATTGCGTCGCCTGGGTCGTGACGCGACCGCTGCACGTGAACATCGACGAACTGGTCGTCCGGCCGATCGCGCAGGCCCGCGCGACGACGGTCGCGCGCAACGTCGGTCTGTGATGGATGCGCCGCCGTGCGCCTTCACGCCCCGGAACGCCCCGGAACGCCGCCATGCCTTGACCAATGCGCACCCTTCTTCGCGGCCGGTGAACACCATTCAAGCCGGCAAGATCTGCGTCCTCGGCGGCGATCCTCTGGATCCCGAACTTGACGTCGCCGGACGATTAACCGCTCGCGCTTGACATCGATCATCACCGCCCTCGCTACGCCGGCGGTACCGTGCAGATGGCGACATCGCCCCCCCCCGTCATCGATGCCGCCCAGGGTGCGCGCTCGGGTGATTCGCGCGATTGGACGAGGAGGTGGTTCGGTGTCGACGGGCGATATTCTCTACTACGACTTGCTCGGCGTGATTCTCTTGTTCACCGCCGATGTATTCCACCTCTGGGATCCGTGGGCGCGGGTGATGACCGCGCTGCTCGAGCGTATGAAGGCGCGAATCTCGGCTGTGCGGCGGCGCTAGCGCTCTGTCGCAAGCCTGCAGACCGTGCGATGATTCTGCACGGAGGTTCAGCGATGGTTCTCAGCGACGATGTCCGCGGGCGTGTTCGCTCGTACATTCAGCATCAGGCAGGGAAATCGCGCGAGGCGATCATCGATCTGATCGGCACGAGCCAGACGAAATACCTCGAGCTCATAAGCGGCGTTCCGGAAGCGACAACCGGAGCGAAACCCGCGCCCGACGAGTGGTCGATCCGCGAGCTCACCCTCCATGTGATCACGGCCGAGGACGGCGTAACGCGGATCATCGACACAACATCGAAGGGCGGCAGCGTTGCGACGGGCGAGCGCGTACTCGGGTTCAAGAAGGACGACGAGGGCGCGCCATTTTCAACGCTGGTCTCGCAGCTGCGGGAATCGAACGCGCGCCTCCTCGACGCCGTCCGCGATCTGCCGTCGGACGCCAATGTCACCGAGACGGCCCAGCATCCGTTCTTTGGGCCGCTGAACTGCCTCGAGTGGGCGGTATTCCAGCGCGTCCACGACGAGGATCACCTGCAGCACGCCGCGAAGATCATCGCCGCCGTGAGCTAGGTGTCGCATCGTTCGAGCACTGCCACTGAACCCGCGACGCGGGCTGAAAAGCCCGCGCCACGGATCGGCAAGCGTTGTTTCAACACCCTGCCAGGCGGCCTAACGCATGGCCGGCGGTGCGGCGGATCGGCGGCGCGATTGCATCGCAGCGAACGCGACCGCGGCAGCGATGATCAGTACGACGACGACGATGATCGGCAGCCAGAGGAGCCAGTTGAAGCCGCCCTTGCTCGACACGTTGATCGTTGCATTCTGCACTTGCAGCGGGATCTCGGGCGTGTCGATACCGACGGTGTTCGCCGCCACCCGCTCGAGCGTGAGATCGGTCTTGCCCGAGCCGATCGCCTTCAGGAACACCGTGGCCAGCGTGCCGCCACCGTCGGGGCCGGGCGGGTCCACGCCGAGCGTCACGCACGTAAATCGCACGACGCCCTCGTTGCTCACCGGATTGCAGACGACCTGCCGGTTCGTCGAGCCGAGGAAATCGCCCTTTTGAACAAAGCCGGCGTTTGGGTCATCGCCGGCGTTGGCCGTCTGGAAGATGCTGGGGTTGTACAGCAAGTCGAATTGGATCGATGCCTCGTTCTTCACGTTCTCGATCGTCACGTCGATCGCGAGCTGGTCGCCCTCGGTGATGGACGTCTTCTGCGGCTGGACGCGTACGAGCGTATCGCCCGCCTGCGCTGCGACGTGGTGTGGGCCGAGCGCGCTTGCAAAGCCGGCAACCACGCATGCGGTGATAGCGGCGACGCCGAGCCAGCGCGCCCCTCGTTTGTTCAGCATTTCGACCATCCTCCTCGGGGTGTGCGCATCCCGCGCAGAGTGAGACCCTTTATACCATTGGATGCGGCGGCATGGCAGCCAAGGACGTCTATGGGCGCGCGGCTGCGACGGCAATGTTGCGAATGTATACGTTATTGGAAGCATCCATCTGTCCGCATCGGTAGTAGTATTCCTGATAAGGGAGTATCGCGTTGAGAGGGAGGGATCACTCATGAGCCAGGAATCGTACTGGAACCGCTTCACGGACCGGCGGGTGAGCCGGCGGCGCGCGCTGCAGATGGCCGGCGTCACGGGGGCATCAGCGGCGGCGATCGCCGTCGTCGGATGTAGCAGCAGCAGCAGCAAGGACAAGACGCCCGTCGGCGGCGGTTCGCCGGCGTCAGGGAAGACGTCGACCGGCGGCGGCAGCGAGGGCACGCCGAAGGCCGGCGGCACGCTGCACGGCACCGTGAGTCTCGTGCTCGGCAAGGACCCGATGAAGGCATCGACCTTCCTCACGCACGCGCTCGCGTCCTACTCATACAGCCGCTTGCTGCGCTTCAAGACGGTGGTGGGCGACCTCGATCAGGCGGACTGGTACACGACGGAGAACGAGCTGACATCGAAGCTCGAGAATCCGGATCCGTTGACGTACATCTTTACGCTGCGCGACGACGTCAAGTGGCACAACGTGCCGCCCGTCAACGGCCGCAAGCTCGTCGGCGACGACGTCGTCTATTCGTTCAACCGCTACCGCTCGATCTCGCCGAACAAGGGCAATATGGCGATGGTCGACAACGTCACGGCCAACGGCCAGGTCGTCACGTTCAAGCTGAAGGAGCCATTCGGCCTCTTCAAATCGCGCATCGCGTCGTTCCAGGATCTCTGGATCATGCCGCGCGAGTTCATCGAGTCGAGCGATACGGCGTCGGAGGACAGGATGCTCGGCTCCGGGCCGTTCATCTTCGACAAGTACGAGCCGAACGTCGTCATGGCATGGAAGAAGAATCCGGACTACTTCGAGAAGGACAAGAACGGCGCGGCGATGCCGTACCTCGACGCCGTCAACCTCGCGGTCATCACGGACCAGAACCAGGTGCTCTCGCAGTTCGCCGCCGGCCAGCTCGACACGATCTCGGTGCCTCCCAAGCTGCTCGGATCGGTCCAAAGCCAGTCCTCGAACGCGATCATCGATCGCGCGCCGCGCAACATCCTCAGCATGCTCATCTTCCAGCCATCGAGCTACACTGGCGACGCCAAGCCGTTCGCCGACGAGCGCGTCCGGCAGGCGATGTCGCGTGCGCTCGACCGCGACGGTCTGCTCGATCTCGTATCGAAAGAGGGCGGTGAGTGGCCGAACATGCCGATCAACGCGGGCTTCGGCAAGTCGTGGTGGCTCGATCCGAAGGGCGACCAGATTGGCGACGCTGGCACGAACTACAAGTACGACGTCGCGGAGGCGAAGAAGCTGTTTGAGGCCGCAGGTGTCAGCAGCTTCGACGCGCCGATGCACTTCAGCAGCACCGTCTACACGACGATCGTGCCGTATTACGACATCGTCCGGCAGGCGCTCCCCGCGATGCTGGGGCAGGCCGGCGTGAACGTGAAGGAAGTGCCGGAAGAGTACGGCAACTACATCGCGCAGACCTTTGCCGGCAAGTTCGACGGCTTCGCCTTCAGCCTCGAGTCGGTGTTCAGCGACATCGCCGCCTACTGGCAGAACATGTTCTACACGAAGGAGGCGGGCGGCGGCCGTAACCACTCGAGCATCAACGACCCCGAGCTGCAGGCGAACATCAAGAAGATGCTCCAGGCGCAGGATCTCGACGAGCTGCACAAGCAGAACTTCGAGCTGCAGAAGTACACCTCGCAGAAGATGTACAACGTGCCCGTCGTGACGCCGGTCGAGTTCGCGGCCCGGCAGCCGAAGCTCAAGGGTGTAATCAACACCACCGGCCCGACGACGTACGCCGTCGGCACCGAGGGCGCCCTCACGAACTGGTTCGAGGCGTAAGGCGATAGTCGCCGGCTCGCGGGGTCGCTGGTGCCGGCGGCCGGTGGCCGGTTGCCGGTGAACTACAAGCTACGAACTAAAAATTACGAACGGTGCCGAAGGAACCATGCGGCAGTACATCATCAAGCGGCTGCTCCTGGCGATACCGACGATCATTGGCGTCACGCTGATCGTCTTCTTCATGGTGCGCGCGATCCCCGGCGACGTTGTGCAGCAGATCAGCGGCGATACGCCGGTGACGCCGGAGTTTCGGGCGCAGGTAGAGCGCGACCTCGGCCTCGACCGGCCGGCGGCGCCGATCTCGTTCCGGGGCACCCCACCGTTCGTCGCGTTTCACACCGATTCCCAGTACATGCGCTGGCTCGGCCACTCGGCGCGGCTCGATTTCGGCACATCGCTGCGCGGCCGCGAGAACATCACGGATCGGCTCAAGGACACGCTACCGACGACGCTCGAGATGGCGATCCTCGCGCTCCTCGTGTCGTTGATTATCGCTGTACCGGTCGGCATGATCTCGGCGATGCGGCAGGATTCGGTGATCGACTACGTGTCGCGGAGCATCGCGATCGGCTTCCTGGCGATCCCGAGCTTCTGGCTGGCGACGATGATCATCGTCTACTCGTCCGTCTGGTTCACGAAGGCGACGCCGCAGCCGCAGGCGTATCAGCAGATCTGGGAGAATCCGTACCAAAACCTCAAGTTCCTCGTCTTTCCATTCGGCTACTTCATCCCGGTCGGCCCGGCGGTAATTCTCGGCGTCAGTCTGTCCGGCACGGTGATGCGGCTGATGCGCGCGCAGATGCTCGAGGTGCTGCGGCAGGACTACGTGCGCACAGCGTGGGCGAAGGGGCTCCGCGAGCGGCGCATCGTCACCGGACATGCCCTGAAGAACGCGCTGATCCCCGTCATTACGGTCATCGGGCTACAGATCCCCGTCATCGTCGGCGGCAGCGTGATCATCGAAAGCATCTATAACGTGCCGGGCATGGGTCAGTGGTTCTTCCAGGCGATCGGCTTCCGCGATTACACCGCCGTGCAGGCGATCGCGCTGCTCGTCGCGGTTGTCGTCATCCTGTCGAATCTCGTCGTCGACATCGGCTATGCCTATCTCGATCCGCGCATCAGGTACGGCTGATGACGACGATGGACGCGCCGATCCTCTCCATGGAGCCGTTCGTCCGCGAGAAGCGCACCGGCATCTCGACGTGGCCAGCGAACATCTGGAAGTTCTGCAAGCGCAAACCACTTGGCGCGTTCGGCGGCTTCTTCATCGTGCTGATGCTCGTCGCCGCCGTGTTCGTCGATGGCGCGGCGTTCGGTGTCAACCGGCCGCTGCTGGCGCCGAGCGGGTACAACGAACAGCACATCCGTCGCGCCCAGATCGACCAGCCGCCGTCACCGTCGCACGTCCTGGGCACGGACGAGCTGGGCCGCGACATCTTCAGCCGCATCCTCTACGGCGCCCGAATCTCGGTGATCATCGGCTTCGGCTCCGTGGCGATCGCGGCGATCGTTTCGCTCGCGCTCGGCACCATATCGGGCTATCTGCTGGGCTGGTTCGACACGACGATCCAGCGGTTGGTGGATATCGTGCTATCGATCCCGGCGATCATTTTGCTTCTGTTCGCGCTGACGGTGTTCGCGGCGCGCGCGGGGCCGTATACGCGCATGCTCTGGATCATCATCATCGTCGGATTCCTCATATCGGTTGCGTCGATCCGCGTCGTCCGCAGCGCGGCGATCGCTGCCGCGAACAACCAGTATGTCGACGCCGCGCGAGCGCTCGGCGCATCGAACATGCGCATCGTCTTCCGCCACATCGTGCCGAACGTCGTGCCGGTGGTGATCATCTTCTCGACGGTGTCGCTCGGCACGGCGATTCTCGCCGAGGCGGCGATCAGCTTCCTCGGCTACGGCATCCCGAGCCCGTTCCCGTCGTGGGGCGCGATGCTCAACATCTCGGGCTCGTCGCAGTTCCGGATCCATCCGTTGCAGGCCGTCTGGCCGGGACTCGCGATCGCCCTGACGGTCTACGCCTTCAACATGTTCGGCGACGCCCTCCGCGATGTGCTCGATCCCCGGCTGCGCGGCGGACGCTAGCGTTTCCCGTGCAGCATCTTGTGAGGGTTTCGAAGCTGGAAGCCGGACACTGGAAACCGATCCAGCATCCGGGCTTCCGTTTGTGCCCGACGCTATCGCGCTGAACGCGCCCTGCGCGCTGCGACTTCGAGGGCCGCAGCCCCAGCGGCGGCAAGCATCAGGGCGACTGCGAGCACGATCGGGCGCAGGCTCGACGCGGATGGACCCGTCCCCGAGTTCGGCAGGGTCGATGCGGACGGCCCGCTGCCCTCGAGCGACGACTGCGGCGGAACGACTGCACCGGCCGCGCTCCCATTCGGGTTGGCTGTTGCTCCCGGAGTTGCCGAACCGTCGACGGAGGTCGCGGCCGCGGGCGTCTCCGTCGCCGTGCTCGTCTCTGCGTCAACGGCGGTGTCGGTCGCAGCCGGTGTGCTGGGAACCGCGGGCGTGTCCGTGGCGATCGCCGTGTCCGGCGTTTGCGTAGCGACCGGCGTGTCCGTGGCGACCGGTGTGTCCGAAGCGACCGCTGTGTCGGTGGCGACCGGCGTGTCCGTAGCGACCGCTGTGTCGGTGGCGACCGGCGTGTCCGTAGCGACCGCCGTGTCCGTGGCGACCGGCGTGTCCGTAGCGACCGCCGTGTCCGTGGCGACCGGCGTGTCCGTGGCGATCGGTGTGTCCGTAGCGACCGGCGTGTCCGTAACGATGGCCGTGTCGGTGGCTACCGGCGTGCCGGTTGCCGTCGAGGTCGGCGACGGCGTATCTGTCGCGGTGGCGGGCGCCGTCGGCGTGCTGGTCGACGACGCCGTTGGCGTCGGGGTGACTGTCGGCACGATATCAACATCGCTCGCCGTAACAGGGGCGAACGGGTTGCCGATGCTGTCTTCGTACGCGACGGAGACGTCGTTCTGGATGGCGACGCTGGCGCCGGCATTGACCGTGACATCGAGTGTGACGCTCACGGAACCACCGGCGGCGATTGCGCCGCTCAGCGTCATCGTGACTATCCCGGCCGATACAATGCACGTGCCGGCTGCCGGAGCGACGATCGTGCAGCCAACGAACGTCGTGTTCGATGGCAGCGTATCGGTCGCGACGACGTTGGTCGCCGCGCCGGCGGTCGCGCCGGTCGCCGTGTTGGCGATGGCGATGTTGTACGTCAGCGCGTCGCCGGCGTTCGCGGCGGTGAGACCGTCGCTCTTCGTCACGACGAGATTCGGCGTCGGCGGCTGCGCGTAGTACGCGGGCACGCCCGCTTGGCCCTCCTCGATGTACTGGTTGTGATTCGAAATGCAGGTGACAATGCGCCACCATCCCGACTCGGGGTTGTTGATCACGTCGCCGCCGCGGCTGATAGCGTTGCTAACGTTCCACGTCGCGCTTGCCGCGGAAATCGTGCCGGCCGTGCCGCCCGTGAGCCCCGCGGCGTCGTACACGTCGGAGGGCGCGTAGTAACGGACACGGCCGTTGTTATCGAAATCGAAGTCGTTGAAGGTCACAGACGCCTGCGCCGGATCGACGTATTCGAAGAACGTCTGGCAGGCTGTGGCGCCGGCGTCGTGCTGAAAGCTGATCTGCACGAGACCGCTGGTAAGCTCGTCGTTCGTGCCGGGAACACCGTCGAAGTCGTCTGCGTTGGCGGGCGGCGGATTGGTCGGATCGGCGTCGTCGTCGAGGCCGACGCGCAGCCGCCACCCGTTCTGGTCGTTCCCTTCACCGGTTGGGTTTCCGGGATCGTTCGCCAGCACGCTGGAGCGGAGCACGTAGTTGCCGCACGTCGCTGGACTGAGGGTGGCGAAGCGCACCCACGACTCACCGACGCCCGCGGCGCCCGGGAGATACGTCACTTCTGTGCCGGCGATTCCCGTTCCGGGGGCAGGCGAGGCGAACCCGGGTCCGACGGCGGCGCCCGGACCGTAGAGCTCGAATTGGGTCGAGTCGTAGTTTCCAGCCGGCTCCTCGGTGAGGTTGAGTGCGCCGCTGACGCGATTCATCTCCGGACTGAAGAGATCAATGTCAATCGGCTGTCCGCTCGGCCAGCCGCAGGGGATATTGATCGTCGCGTAGTGATGCCCCGCGCCGGCGCCCGCCGAGGTTGCCGTGTACCAATCTCCGAGCCCGACGGCGGCATTCGGGCCGTTCGTCTGGATGACGAATGCCGCTCCAGCGGCGGGTACGTCGTAGGCCTCGGCGGGCTCGCCGCCGGGATCGTTCCATGTCGAGACGGGCATCAGGCTGACAAGTATCGCGAGCACAAGCGAGGCCGCGAGCAGCGCGAATGCCTGAGGGGTGCGTCGATGTCGTGCGAGCGTTCGATCGATGTTGATTTTGTGCATGCGCTAGTAGTAAGCAACGCCATCTCGTGGCCCAATGCGGGTTTACCCACGCATAACGCCGTCACGACGCCGATACGCGAATCCCTGCGGGCGCCGCTGCCGGCCACGAAGGTTGGCGGTGAACGAATAGCCCGCGACACGAGCACCGTGATCGAACGACGCAACACAGGAATTGGCAGCGGCGCTACGTCTCGGCGTTCACCTCGACGAACTGGCGATCGGGGGACGAGAAGACGATGTAGGCGTGCAGCGGTGCGTCACCATGGTTGATCAGGTGGTGACGGACGCCGCGCGGCACGACGATCAGGTCGCCGGCGCGAAGCACGGTCGATTGGTCGCCGAGCGTGTGCTCGACCTCGCCGTCCATGATATAGACGACCTCTTCGCAGTTGGGATGGATGTGCTCGGCGTTGCCCTTGCCGGCATGGAAGGTGGCGACGCCGACGGTCATTTCGGCGCCGGCCGGAGCGCCTTCGCGGACGGCCCAGTGAACGCTGCCGAATGGCGTCGTCTCGGCCGCGCTGCCGACCGCCCGGCGCACCTGGGTGTCGATCAGGGGGATGTCCATTGATCTTGATCCTTTCGAATTATTCGGGGCTTGGTCGGCGGATCGCCGTGTCCGCTTGCGCGTACCCGGATGCAGGTTTTAAGAAGAGAGAACGGATGGGGGGACACCCCCCAGTCCCCCCGGCAGAGTGCGCTGCGCTCTCTGCACTCCGGCTTGTTTCGAAGCCCTGCACCTGCACCGACCGGCGACCAGCGACCAGCGACCGGCGACCGGCGACCAGCGACGACGGACCGCCACATCACGCGCGGCGCAGCATGCGGCCGGGGCGGGCTTCGGTTTGGCGGCCGTGGTCTACGGCGACCGCGCCGTTGACGACGACGTAGTCGATGCCTGCGGGATATTGGCGGGGCTCGGCGTAGGTAGCGATGTCGGCGATGGTGTCGGGATCGAAGACGACGATATCGGCGAACCAGCCGGGCTGGAGGATGCCGCGCTCGGCGAGGCGGTGCTTCTTCGCCGGCAGCGACGTCAGCTTGCGGACGCCCTCCTCGAGCGTCATCAGGCCTTCCTCGCGCACGTAGACCTGCAGGGCGCGGGCCATCGTGCCGTAGAGGCGCGGGTGCGGCAGGCCGGCTGTCGGCAGGCCATCGGATCCGAGCATGCAGTGATCGTCGCTGATCACGCGGCGGACGTCGGCCTCATCCATGATGAACATGATCACGCTCGGCGTGTTCTCTTCGTCGGCGAGCAGCTTGCGGATCGCGTCGCCAATCGGCAGATCCATCTCGGAGGCGATATCGGAGATGTACTTGCCCTCGTACTTTTCGTGGTTGTACTTGACGCTGCCGATGAGCGCCGGCACCGACTCGAACGCGATCTCGCGGCCCAGGTGGAACATCGACGCGAGCGACGACGACGACGCGACGTACGGATAGACGTCGATCGTGACATCGACGCCGCGAGCGCGCGCGGCGGCGATGAACGGCAGCGACTCCTTCGTCAAGCCGAAGGCCTCCGCGCCGCCGGCTTTGTGGTGCGAAAGTTGCACGCCGCAGCCGGCCTGCTCGCCGATCGTGATCGCTTCCTCGACAGCGGCGAGCAGACGCGTGCTCTCATTGCGGATGTGGCTGGTGTAGATCCCGCCGTATCGCGCCGATACCCGCGCGAGCTCGATGAGCTCGTCGGTTGTCGCGTACGACCCGGGGACATAGACGAGGCCTGTGGAGAGCCCGATCGCGCCGGCGCGCATACCCTCGTCGACGAGACCGCGCATCTCGTCGAGCTCGGCGTCGGTCGGCGCGCGCTTCTCGGCGCCCATGACGTTCATGCGGACGACGCCGTGCGGCACGTACGCGGCAACGTTGCAGGCGGGATGGGCAGCGTCGACGGCGTCGAAGTACTGCGCCGTCGTCGTCCACGAGAGGTCGGCCTCACCGAGAATCGCCGCGAAACCGCGCTCGTAGGCGCGCTTGAAGGCGTCGTTCGCCGGCGCGACGCCAGCGCCGCAGTTGCCGGCGACGTCGGTCGTCACGCCCTGCATGATCTTGAAATCGACGCGCGGATCGCGGATGACGGCGGCATCGTCGTGCGAATGCACATCGACGAACCCGGGCGTCACCACGTGGCCGCCGGCGTCGATCTCGCGCGCCGCGCTGCCGGTGATCTCGCCTAGCGCCGCGATGCGGTCGCCCGCGATGGCGATGTCGCCGCGGTGAGCGGGCGCGCCGGTGCCGTCAATGATGTTGCCATTGCGGATAATCAGATCATAGTCAAGCATGATGGAGGGCCTCGGTGTGAACGCGCGCGTTGTGTGGGCGACATGATATCCGGAGAGCGACCGTCAGGTTCGTGGCATCGACTGACGGCGGGTTCCGTTATGTAATCGTTTGGCACTTTTGGGGTGTCGGCGAGTGTGCTCGGCTGATCGAAACGCGCCCCATGGCGAGACTTCACGTACGCGATTATCGGATGCAGCGGGCGCGAAGTGCCAACGCTATGTCGCGCAGCGGTTTAGGCCTGCCGGTCAATGGGAAGTGGAGGGAGCGGGATTTGGTCGGCGGGCGGGGAAGATTCTTCGCTGGCGCTCTGAATGACAAACGTACCGAATGCGAACTTCGGGATGACAACCGGTACTGAATGCCAGCTACGGAATGATCGTGAGCGATCGCGCGCTCACGGCGTGGTCTCGTGGCAGGTGCTGGTGTCGTCGACGGCGTTGCCGTGGAGATTGTTGCCTGGCGTGCGGATCGTACCGGCGCGGAACTGGCAGATCGCGGAGCCGCGGTTGTCGTCGATCTCGTTGCCACTGATCAGACCGAGCGAGGTGTTGACGTACGAGACGCCGATGCCGCGGTTGCGGTAGATGTGGGAGTTCGTGACATCGAGGTTCGCGCCCTGGCCGAGCACGCCGCCGCCGAGGGTGCCCGTCTCCGGGAGGACGACGGTGTCGTGGATGTCGGCATGGTTGATGGCGCCGACCGCGCGCACCGGGAACTCGGTGCCCACCTTGCCGTACTTGAGAGGATCGGGGTAGGCGCGGAACTCGATCGCGTGCTCGTCGTTACCGTCGAACTCGTCGCTTTCGGACGAGACGTTGGCGCCCCACGCGAAGAGGCCGCTGAGGTGATTTCTCCAGATGTGGTTGTTGCGGAAGGTGCCGCGCGTGCCGGGGAACATGACGATGCCGGTGCTGTTGCTCGCCTGCACGACGTTGCCATCGAGAATGACGTTGGTGTCGCCGACGAACGCCGAGAGGTTCGTGAGATAGCAGTCCGGCACTTCGACGAAGCCGGGCGGCAGCAGCGCGCACGGCGTCTGGCCGGCGAACACGCCGGGACCCTTGTTGTCGGAGATGACGTTATGCGTGATCGTCGTCGTCGCGGTGTCACCGACAGTCGAAGCGCCGACACCGCCATTCGCGAAGATCCAGTTGCGCTGAATCGTGACGTTCGAGTCGTGGCGAACGAGGACGCCGTCGCCATCCATCGCGTACACGAACGAGTCACTGAGCGTGGCGATGGTGTTGTTGTCGAAGTGAATGCCGATGCCGCCGCCGCCGGCATCGACGTTGCGAAACGTCACACCGCGGCTGTTCGAGATGTATGCGTTCGATGGATGGCCGTAGTACAGCGTGAAGTTTTCGAGGGTGAGCGTGTCGCTGTCGAAGATCAACATGCTGTCGCGCGTGCCCCCGGCGATGATCGTCTCGTGCTGCCCGGCGCCGCGGAGCGTGACGCCGCGCTTGCTCTGCAAGAGGAGCGGCCCACGATAGACGCCGGGAGCCATGCAGACCACGTCGCCGGACACTGCGCCATCGATCAGCGTCTGCACGTTCTCCGGCATTGCCCGCCGCGTGCAGTCGTCGGCCAACACGGCGCGCGTGCCGCCGCCCGCGCTGGCGATGATTTCGATCGCGGCGAGAGCGAGGGCGAGGAGCGGGAGTTTGTAGTTTGTAGTTCGTCGTTTGTCGTTCATAGGGTTTAGTTCACTCGTCTGGAGTTCACGGATTACAGTTCGCTGTTCGAGGGGGCGATCGATCGGCGTTATGGGCGTCTGCGTGAAACGGGTCGGGCGGGCCGTGGGCGAGACAGCGGGCAGGTGCAGTATCCGGCGTCCAGCCTCCAGCATCCAGCATCGGCCAAGAGCCACCGCTACCACGCGATGTATTGCTCGACCGATTTCTCGCGACAACGGCATCCGGTAGGCTGGCTGCGATGCGGATGCGCCTCGTCCCCGGCCTGCTCTGTGCGCTCGCTGCCGTCTGCGCCGCAGCTTGCGGCGGGGGCGGAAACTCGACGCCTGCCGGCGGCGCGACGAAGGCGGCCGGTACGACAGCGAGCGGCGGCACGAAGACGGGCGGCGCAGGCTCGCTGATCATCGCCAAGACGACGGAGCTTACGGAGTACGACCTCAAGAGCGGCAACGAGAAGACGCTGATCAAGGCGGACACCGACAACACCTTCATCCTCGATCCGGCGCTGTCGCCCGATCACAAGCATCTCGCGTACATCGTCCAGCCGCCGGCGAACGTCGCCAACAACAAGTACGACGCCGGGTCGGATCTCTGGATGGCGAACCGCGATGGCGGCGACGCGCACGTATTGGTGCCGCATGCGCAAGCCAACCAGCTGATTCGTTTCCCGCAATGGGAAGACGACGCGCACATCCTCGCCGTCGTGCAAGAGATCTCGGCCGACGCCGCCGGGATTACTCGCGTCGTCTACACGCTCGAGCGGATCGTCGTCGCCGACGGCACGCGCGCGCCGGTGCTGCAGAACGTGCTCGCCTTCGGCCTGTCACCGGACGGGACGCGGTTGGCCTATGCGAAGCTGGCGCCGCAGATCGGCGAGACGCTGAACATCGCCGATGTCAGCGGTCAGAATGAAGCGACGCTCGTCGGCATCGACCAAAATCTCAGCCCGTTCAACGCGCCCCGTTTCTCGCCCGATGGCGGGAAGATCGCGTTTGCATCGGCCGACCAGACGGGAGCGCGGGCCAACCAGGAGTACGTCTCGGCCGCGCCGTTCGGCCGCGATACCGGCTCGACGGCAGAGATCCATCCGGATGGCGCTAGCGACGGCTTGCCGGAGGACATCTGGACGATCGACGCTGCCGGCGGCGCGCCCGTGCGTGTCGCCGACCTGAAGGAAGATTTGCCGGCGCTGACCTGGAGCGGGGACGGCAAGCACCTCTACGTCGTCGGATCGGCCGGGCTGTACGACGTGAATGTCGCCAGCGGCGCATCGACACGGATCGGCGACGGAGTCTTTCACGGCGAGGTCACTTGGTCGCCCTAGCACTGCGCGATCTCAATCGAGGCGGCAGAGGCGGCCGTGAAGTGCACTGGAGGTCGCCGGATCGCGACATCGTTGTGCACCGCGGGCATGGATGTGTCACATCTTCGTGATTCGCTGCGAACAAGAGCGGCCCGCCGATCCAGTATCATGCGGCTCTCTGCGGGCGGGCTTGACGCTCGCCGCAACTGTTACTTGACCAATTACTCCTCGAACACGCAGGATGCAGATGGAGGAGCGTTCGGAGGTACACCTTGAAGAGAAGCTTGTTGGCGCTGGCGTTCTGTATTGCGTCAGTTGTGGTTCTGAGCGCGTGCGGCGGCGGCGGCAAGAGCAGCGGCGACAAGACGGCGACCGCTGCAGCCTCGGGCGGCACGAGGACGACGACAACGACGGCATCGGCGACGACGAAGACTGGTTCGCCGGCGGCGAGCAAGACGGGGGCCGTTGTCGCGAATACGCCGGTCCCGGGTTCGACCGCTGCGGCGGTCGCAACGGAGATCGCGAACACGCCGGGCGCGGCGGAGACGCTCGCCGCTTCCGGCGCAACGCCAGACGTGCCGGGTTCGACGCCAGGCCCCAGTGATGCCGGCACGCCGGCGCCGGGGACGACCGTGGCCCCTGGGAGCACGGTAGCCTCCGGTCCGCCGACGGTGGCCGACGCGGAAGCGACGCTCGCGGCGGACATCCCGCCGGAGGTGTACGGCGGCGACCCGCATGACCCGCCGCACGTCATTGGCAACGTGCCGGCGCCGCCCGCGGGCGCGAGCGTCGACTCGCGCGACATCGCCGCACCGAACCCGCCGAACAACACGCGACAGCTGATCATCGACATGAATGCATCGGCGCCGGGTATCCAGTCGACGCGCGACGTGAAGGTCGGCGATGTCATCCGTGTCGCGATCGTCGTCGTCGACGCGCCGGTATATCAGAACAACACGGGCGGCGTGAGCGCCGTGCAATTTACGTTGAACTACGACCGGACGAAGATCCTCGCGCCGACGATCGAGGGCGGATCCTCGACGGACCGCAACCCCGACCTGAACACGAACGCGCTTGATAACAACGCGCAGTGGGCGTGTTTGCCCGCGGCACAGGGCGACCTCGACGACCCGAACGGCATTCCTGGCGACGGCGATCCAGCGACAGGGCAGGCGTTTTTGTCCTGCTTCACGCCGGGAATCGGCCATGAGTCGGGGACGCTTGTCCTTGCGACGGTGGAGTTTCATGCCACCGCAACCGGCACGAGCACGCTGAGCCTGACGGATACGGCGATCACCGACGTCGTCGGGTTTGGGTTCAATTGCGAGGGCGATTCGGCTGATAACCTCGTGCCGTGCCAATCGGCAACGATAAACGTCCGATAGCTGCAGGGCTCGGTCCGATGCGGAGGTAGGCGTGCGACGATTCTTACTCATGGCCATGCTGCCGGTCGCGACGACGATCATGGTCGCCGGTTGTGGCGGCGGTTCGAGCAAGAGCGGCGCGACGCTGGCGGCAAGCACCACGGCCGCGACGGCGTCCGGCACGCGCGTCGCAGCGACGGCGAACGCTTCGCCGGGCGCAAAGACCAACGCCGCGGGGACGACCATTCCGGGCGCGACGCCGGCAGCGGCGGCAACCACGGTGGCCGGCGCGCAGACCGGCGATGTAACGCCGATCGCCGCCGGCAATCCGGCGACGGGCTTCGAAGCGACGATTGATGCGCAGTTCGCCGATCCGACAAATGCCGCGGCGCTGGGCTCTGATGGCGCCGGCAACATCGCCGGTGGCAACCCGGGAGATCCGCGGCACATCGTTGTCCCGGTGCCGGCGGTCACGCCCGACCCGGGCGTCGCCGTAACGATCGACCCGACGCAGATCGCGCCGCCGGAGCCAGCAAGCACGGAGCTGACGTTCGCGATCGACACGGATGCGAGCACGGCCGGCGTCCAGACGACCCGCACCGTGCATGTCGGCGACACGATCGTGGTGGCCGTAGCGCTCGACAACGTGCCGTCCGGCCAGGGAGTGAGCGCCTTCAACTTCATAGTCAACTACGACAAGACGAAGATTTTCGCGCCGACGATCGCCGGCGGGCCTTCGGTGGATCGGAATCCCGACCTCAACGTCGAGGCACTGGGCGCCGATGCGGGCTGGGCGTGCTTGCCGGCGCCCGAGGGCGATCTCGATGATCCCGGTGGTACGGAAGGCGACGGCAACCCGGCGACCGGGCAGGCGTTTCTCTCGTGCTTTACGCCGCAGACCGGTCACGCGTCGGGCAATCTCGTCGTCGCGACGATCACGTTCCACGTCATCGCGAAGGGTTCGACTGACCTGTCGCTGTCCGAGGCGTTCGCGAGTGGCGAAGCGGCGACGGAGATCGGCAGCTGCAATCCGCAGGTGACGGCGCCGATCGGGTGTGCCGGCGCGACGATCACTGTGGACTAGGTGCAACCATCCACCACCGGTGCGGGTCGATTCGTCGTCATCGAGGGTGGCGAAGGCGCCGGCAAGTCGCGCCTGCAGGCGGCGCTCGCGGAGCAGCTTGCATCGCCTCAGCGCGAGATCGTCGTGACGCGCGAACCCGGCGGCACGGAGCTTGGCGAGGCGATCCGCGCGCTGGTGCTCTCGCAGCGCGGGGATATCGACCCGCTCGCCGAGCTGCTGCTGTTTGAGTCGGCGCGCGCGCAGCTCGTCTCGTCGCTGATCCGTCCGGCGCTCGGGCGCGGCGCGCTGGTGATCTGCGACCGCTTCGCGGCGTCATCCGTGGCGTATCAGAGCTGCGGGCGGGGAATCGCGCGGGACATCGTCGAGGGCGCGAGTGCGACCGCCACCGGCGGTCTCGTTGCGGATCTGACCCTGCTTCTCGATCTGCCTGTGGAGACCGGGCTCGCGCGGCGCGTAGGTGCAGGCAGCGGCAATCGGTTCGACGCGGAGTCGATCGAGTTCCACCAGCGTGTGCGGGACGGCTTCCTGGCGCTTGCGGCGGAGGCGCCGGCGGCCTGGTGCGTCATCGATGCATCACAGGCGTTCGAAGCAGTGCTCGAGGCGGCGCTCGCTGCGGCGACAGCGATGGTCGTGCGCTAGCACTGTACTTGCGTAACGCTTCGTTCCCGGACTGTTTCGCCTCGCTCACCGTGTCAGCTGGCGCGTACCCGGATGCAGTTTTTAAGAGAGAAGAAAGCCTGGGGGACACCTTCAGACCCCCGGCAGAGCGCGCTGCGCCCTCTGCACTCCCGCTTCAGCCTAACGGCGGGCGGCATTCGAGGCTCATGCGTGGGAGAGGGTGCCGGGGACACGCCGGAGCCCCCCGGAAGAGGCGTTGCGGCCGCTGCGCTCCCGCTTCCCTCGACCGGCCAGTGAATCGAGGTTCACAGTTGACACATCCGCCGAACACCCGGATCCCTCTCCACATCGGCAGCCGGCAAAGACGCCGCAATTGCACGCCCGTTCTTCCAACACGTGAGCTTCCTCGAAGCACGTGCCGTTATTCTGATGTTTCGCCGACAACCACACCTGCTCATCACATCCAGATTTGAGCATACGACGCGGCCGCAAACTTCCAACCGCGATCGCGAGCCGCTAGAATGGCGCGGGCGGGCGGCGGAAGGATCCGATGATGCGTGCAATCCCCGGTCGAGTTCTCCGGACACTGTTGTTGATCCGATGGCCGCTACTGGCAGCGGCGGTGCTTTCGCTCGCTGTAGTCGCATCGGGCGGGGTGCTGCGGCACGACGCGACGAGCGCGGTGGCGACGGGGTCGCTCACGTCATACACGATCGGCGCCGAGAATTCGTGGATCCGCGTCCAGAACATCGGCGCCATTGATGCGAACGTAACTGTGACCTACTACGACGAGAACGGCGGCCAGATCGGCGGCGACGCATGTCCTTCTTCGGCGTGTGGCGCGCTGGGCCCCGGTCAGGGATGGACGTTCTTCCAGCAGAACAATCCGCAGCTTCCGGCGGGCTACAAAGGCTCGGCTGTGGTCGAGAGCGATCAGCCGGTCGTCGCGCTGCAGGCGAAAGACATCCGGCGGGGCGATCGGTTTTCGATCGACGGCGATACCACGAACGTGCTCGCCGGATCGAGCCGCATGTTCCTGCCGCTGATCGCCAATCGCGACGGCGCGCGGAGCGACTGGAACGGACGCTTCGCCGTGCAGAACCTGAGCGACACGACGACCGCGTGCGTGACGCTGACGTACCTCAGCAACAACACCGACGGCGAGGTCGCGTGGGATCCGTACAAGCTTGGCACGAGGAACGCCGCGAAGCAGAACGGTTGCCCGAACGGCGGCCGTCCGATCGCGCCGCACGGAACGCTGTTCCGCGACCCTGATTCGTTCGGCCTGCCGTCGAACTTCACCGGATCTGTGAGGATCGAGACGTCGCAGAACGCCCAGAACGTCGCTGCCGATCAGCAGATCCTGAGTGCCACGGCGGACACATGGAACAGTGACACGAGTCCGTTTGCGTCGTATCGCGCGATCGATGCGGAGGAGATGAGCAACACGGTGCTGCTGCCGCTGGTCGACCGACAGGTGGGGCCGTACAACGGCTACAGCACGCGCTTCCAGATCGAGAACAAGGATCCATCGCAAGCGGCGCAGGTGACGATCCGGTTCGAGGGGTTCGATCTCAACAACGGCAATGCGTTCGTCGCCAGGCAGAACACGATGACGGTCGGCGGCGCGCGGCTCTGCTTCCAGGATCGCGACGACTATGCGAACTGCCTCGCTCCGGGCGACGCGCTGCCGCCGAACTTCGTCGGCACGGCGCGGCTCACCTCGACGCAGCCGATTGGCGTCATCGTCAGCCGCGGCATGCAGTACAACGACGTCTTCACGAACTACCGGGGCTTCCGGCCGGAGGACGGCGCGAACCGCGTGCTGCTGCCCGTGATGAACAAGAGCTTCGGTCCCTTCAACGGCAACCGCGGCTGGGACTCGTGGTTCCGCGTGCTCGTCGCCGATGGCGGCGAGGCGGATGTGACGATCCGGTACAAGGGTCTCGACCTCCCCGGAGGCGAGGTGTCCTACACGGTGCACGCGTTCCGCGAGTTCACTGTCTTCCAGCCGAACGAATCGATCCTCCCAAACGGCTTTGCCGGCACGGCTATCCTCGAATCG
>JBBSDV010000003.1:0-41667 GCA_038240335.1 Dehalococcoidia bacterium | reverse complement strand
TGCCGTCGGCCTCGCCGCACGTTCCCCCTCGGTGAGCCAGCGCGCCGCCTCGTTGCGGTTCGAGACGCCGAGCTTGCCGAGAATCTCCGAGACGTGGAACTTGACGCCGTCGATGCTGATTCCGAGCCGCAGCGCGATCTGCTCGTTCGAGAGCCCCTCGCGTACCAGCCGCAGCACCTGCCACTGCCGGGGAGTCAGCACATCGGGATACGGAGGCCGCCCGCGTCGTCTCATAGATCGAGCTTAGCCCAAAACCCCGCGATTTACACTACCCTCAGGACCATCGATTCGAGATCTATCCTCCGAGGAGAAACTCCGCCATCGCCAAGTACGCGCGCTTGTCCTGGATCATGAAGAGATGGCCGCCCTCGAATACCTCGAGCCGCGACCCTGCGATCTGGGCCTGGAGTGCCTCCGCGTTCTCCAGCGGCGCAATCGCGTCGTAGCGGCCGGCGCAGATCATCACCGGCAACCGCAGCTGCGGCAGCCGGAGATGCGCGTCGTGATGCCGTCGCGCCTCGAGCTGCATGCGCCGTCCTTCGACAGCCTCCGCATCGCTCGCCCCGGCGGAGAGCGCCTCGATCGTACGCCGCAGCACCCGCTCGTATCGCTCCGTATCGCGCTCTTCGAGCGCCGCCATCCGCGTGTCGTTCAGGGGAATCATCATCGGCGCGCGCTCCTCGATCGGCAGCTCCGCGAGCTCATGCAGCGGGTATGAGCTGCCGCCCGGCCCGCCGCTCGACGTGCACGCCAGCACGAGGCGCTCGACGCGCCCCGGGTGCCGCAGCGCCAGCTCTTGCGCCACCATCCCGCCGAAGGACACCCCGAGCACCGCGCACCGATCCCAGCCGACGGCATCGAGCAGCGCGGCCGCGTCGTCGGCATAGTCGGCCATCGTCGGTTGCGTCGCCGGCCGTTCGGTTTGGCCGAGCGCCCGCTGGTCGTACGTCAGCAGCTCGAACTGCTTCGCGATCGGCGCATCGAAGATGTTCGGTTTGACGCGCAGGTCGCCGCCTGTGCCCGAGATGAACAGCAGCCGCGGGCCGTCCCCCGCGAGTTCGTAGTACATCCTGATCTCACGCACCTGCAGAAACGGCATCGGGTTCCCTGTCTTACTTCCTGGGATGAATGATAGGAGCGCGCGAATCAAGACGCTCCGTTCAAGTTCTCCTCCTCGCTCGGAAGGACGCGGCTGCCAACGCGCACCGAGCTTCGTTATGCTTATATCAACGCGCTCGAGTCGAATCGGGATGAGGATGCGGACACTTCACACTGCTTACCGAGTGCTGGATCTCGGGCGCTCGCTCGACTTTTACCAAGCGGTCGGCTTCCGCGAGATCGGTCGGGTGGCGACCGGCGACGAGTCAATCCTAGCCATGCTCACTCTCCCGGACGACGACGTCGTCACACTCGAACTTGCTTATAACCCCGAGGCGGGGCCAGTCGACATCGGCACTGGCTTCAGCCACATCGTGGTCCAGGTGGACGACGTCGACGCAACGTTGGCCGCGCTTGCCCAGGTGGGCGTGGCATTCGAAGAACCGCAGTGGCCGGCCGGCGCGGACGGTCCCAAGACCAGTTTCCTCCGCGATCCCGATGGGTATCGGATCGAACTGGTCGAGTGGCCGCCAGGGCATGCCGATGGCATCACGGCAGCCGACTTCGTATGATCGCGTTCCCTCATGTTCTCGCTGGATGGCTGACGCCGGCTCGGTTCAGCGTACGGCCAGGAGAATGCGGTTGGCGCCCGACTGCCAGATCGTGCCAATCTCGCGGAAGCCCGCATTGCGCAGCGCAGCGACGTGGAGGTCGAAGATCGTCGGCCCCGGCCGTTCCTTCAGCGCAAAGCGCCGCTCCCGCTCGGCCAGCACCGGCGCGATCGACGGTTCCTTGCCGAGGGCGTCCCACCACTGCTCCGCCGTCTCGATACCGCGAGCGGCGAATGACTCATCCGACCAATCCCGCTCCTGGGCGCGCTCAGCCAGTCGCTGAAACGTGGGCAGGTCAGGCCCATGACCCATGTTGTCGCCGTTCAAGAACACCCCGCCGGGTCGCACCAATGTGCCGAGAACTCGGTATACATCGACCAAATTCGCAGTGGACAGCCAGTGGAGCGCGGTCGTGCTGAGCACCGCATCCACCTGCGACGCCCCTACCGCCTCCATCCAGCCGGGCGACGCCAGATCGGCATCGACCCAGCGCACGCAACCGTCCATAGTGCCGAGCGCGCCCTGCCCGAGGGCGAGCATCATCGGATCCATATCCAGGGCGATGCTTCGGGCACTGGGAAAACGATCGAGGATCCGGCGACTGAGTGAACCCGGTCCGCAGCCAAGGTCCAGCGCCACGAACTCGTCGGGCAACAGCGTCTCAAGGACGTCGAACATGACCCGAAAGCGCTCTTCGCGCTCCGGCACGTAGCCCGCTTGCTGCGCATCCCACCGCGTGAGCCAGCGTTGCCAATCGATAGGTTCGGTTACGGGCGTAGCCATCGGATCGCGCCTTCGTTACTTGCTGCCCGGGGCCACCTCTCGTTTGAGAGGGCGACAAAGCATTCGGTCGAAAGCATGGCGCTGCGCGTCGACATGCTCGACCATCACGGCTCGCAGTGGGGTCATCCTACCGTGGCGCGGCCGGCTCGCGGTCGTCGAAGCGGGCCGCGACGTCGCGCATGTTGCGCATCGCCTGCATCCGCCGTCGCTGGTCCTCGGGGAGCTTCGAGACGTCGACCTCGGCGATGTTGAAGCCATAGGCCTCGTAGGTCGGCACTTCGTCGTCGCGCATCTCGGCGCGTAAGCTCTTGCGGCGCATCGCCGCCTCGATGTAGGGCGCCAACTCCTCCTGCTTGCGGGCGAGCCGTAACTCTTCCTCGGCCTTGAACTCGGGCATCACTTCGCGCGCGAACAGCTCGAGATCCTCGCAGATGTTCTCGTGCTTGTTGTTGCCGCCTTGCTGGATGAACACCGCCTGGTCGACGCCCGCATCGGCGAACGTTCGCAGGTGCGCGCGGAGCTGCGCCGGCGTGCCGATGCCGCCCGTGCCCTCGCCGAGCGCCTCAAGACCGAGCTCGTCGCGCACTGCGGCGAATCGCTCCCAGACGTCCGTCCGTCCCGGCTTATGGCGACCGAAGGCGTAGAAGTGGCCGAGCGCGAACTGGAAGAACCGGAAGCCCTCGGTGCCGCGTCGCCGTGCCTCTGCTTCGTCGGGGTGGCAAGAGAAGCTCGACACCATCGCGATGTTCGGGTTGACGGTGTGGCCGATCGGCACGCATTCGCGCTTGAAGGTCTCGTAGTAGTCCTTCACCCAGTGTCGCGCTTCGTTCGGGTCGACGAAGGCGAACGTCAGCGCGCCGAGGCCCAGCTGGGCCGCGAGATGGATCGTGTCGCGGTTCGAGCATGCGACCCACATAGGCGGGTGCGGCTTCTGCACCGGCTTCGGCACGATGTTCCGCACCGGCATCGAGAAGTACTGGCCTTGGAAGCCGGGGTAGGGCGTCATCGCCATCATGTCGGCGATCTGTTCGATCGACTCGCGCCACATCGCGCGTCGGTCGGCCGGATTGATCCCGAAGCCCTCGAGCTCCATGCGACTCGCCGACTCGCCGGTGCCGAACTCCACGCGGCCGTTCGAGACGAGATCGAGCGTGGCGATGCGCTCGGCGACGCGCGCCGGTGGGTTGTAGGCCGGTGGCAGCAGCGTGATGCCGTGCCCGAGCCGAATGTTCTTCGTGCGCTGCGACGCCGCCGCAAGGAATACCTCGGGCGCCGACGAGTGCGAGTACTCCTCGAGGAAGTGGTGCTCGACCTCCCACGCGTTGTCGATGCCGAGCTTGTCCGCCAGCTCGACCTGATCGAGCGCGTCCTGAAAGAGCTTCTGCTCTGTCCCCTCACCCCACGGCTTCGGCAACTGGTGCTCGTAAAATACGCCGAACTTCATAGGATGGTCTCCTGGTGACTGGTGACTGGTGACTGGTGACTGGTGAACTGGTCGTTGGCTAACGAACCGCTCTCGTCATTTCTGCGGCCATCTGTGGATCGTCTCTCCGCTCGTCGTCCCTCACCGGCCGCCGGTGACGCCGCCGGAGCGGATGAGCAAGTCTTCGAGGTGCAGCTGCCATTCGAGCGCCGCGCGGCGCTTCTCCGGCGTGTTAGCGAGCTCTTCGTAGATCGCCTGGCCCCACTGGATGTGGCGCTCTTCCTCGAGCAGGATGTGCTCGATGATCCGCACCGTCGGCGCGTCGCAAATGGGGTCCGTCATCACCGCATGATGGCGATAGTAGACCGCGAGATGCGTCTTCAGCACCCGATAGAGGCCGACGAGGCGCAGCAGCTGGTCGTCCTGCAATTGCATCGCTTCGACGAACTTCAGGAATTGCTCGTTCGGCGGCTCCGCCTTGTTCGACCACGTGAGAGTCGGCGGCACGTCCAGCGCCATGTCTTCCGTCACCCGCAGCTCGGGCAGCCGCTGGCCGAGCCAGAACGAGTGGATCGAATCTTCGTAGCAGTGCTGGCCAAGCGTGAACTTCACTTTGATCGCCGGCATCGACGACGCCCAGCCGCCGGCCGACGACATGCAAACATTCTCAGCGAACTTGTAGTGGATCAGTCGCCGCGCGTTCTCGTCGACGCCGAACAGCCCGCCGACGTCGCGGCGATCGATCGCGAGCTCAGGCATCGGACACGCTCCCTGCTGCCAGATTGGCTAGTGCCCGCTCGACGACGGACTTCCGGTCGAGCGTGAGCTTTCGCTGATTCGCGGCGAAGGCCTTCGCGTGCGACCGCGCCGTCGCGAGCAGCTCCGGCGCCACGACATAGTCCTCGACGGTGACGATGCAATCGACGGGGCAGACGGGCGGGCAGATGCCGCAGTTGATGCACCCGTCCGGGTCGACGATGTGCGTCCGGTGTCCGGTGGCGAAGTACTTGATCGTCTCCGTTGGACAGACGCGGCGGCACCAACCGCAGTTGATGCACCTCGTCAGATCAATCGCCACAATCGCCACAGCATCTCCTTACCGTGTCCGACCCCACGCCATGTACGCGATTCCGCAGATGCGTCCGACGCGCGCTGGATCCCAGCGCGACAGTCGCCACACATGAACGACAGACGCGCCGCCGAACCGCACCCTTCGCGTCTTCGCGGTGCATCTCCGGAACATCAGGCCGTGAGCCTAGCCCAGGGCCGCCGTCGCGCGCGTCATCTCCTCGGCGAAGAATTCCTTGAGCTCCGCGCTCTGCTGTCCGTTGAGCCGCGCCCGGAAGAGCTCCGCCATCGCGTGTACGCGCAGCGCCTTCGCCTCTTGCTCCGGGTTGTCCTCCGTCAGCTGCTTGACGAAGAAGTCGCCAATCGCGGTGTGCGTCACTTCGTCCGCCCAGTTGTAGTCGTAGCAATGCGCCATCAAGTGGTCGCCGATCTTCTCGCCGACCGACGATGTCTCCTGGAACAGCGTCAGCGCACCGCCCTCGAGGGAGACGTTGGTCATCGAGAGACTGACAACGGGGTCGCGGAACATCTCTTCGCCGATCGCCGCATACGTCTGGCCGATGCTGCTCGCGGCGCCGTTCTCCTGCTGCTGCGCGGCGCCGGGCGGCGGCCCGCCGCCCGCGAGCGTGTCGGGGTAGTCGCCGATCTTGCCGCCGTACGACTCGACGAGGCCCTTCGCGAGCCACGCGTGGCGCACTTCGTCCCATGTCTGCCGCGCCATCGCCATGATCAGCGTTTGCGGCACCGGCCACTCCTGCCACTCGACAACCTTGCGGCTGAACGCATCGATGCCCGCGAACTCGGCGCTGGCGATACCGCTCACCATCGCCTTCTTCAACTCGATGTTCTCTGGCTGCGCGCGCACCATCTCGCGCATCGTCACCAGATCCTGGTACAGGTCGGCGTTGCCGATCTTCGATTCGAGATCCGCCTTCTCGTCGGCGTCGATGTACATCACGGGCCGGTACGCAGGCTCGCGGATCGATTGTGTCTGCTTGATCTTCTCGGCGAATGCGCTCATCTGCGACCTCCCGCGGTCATCGAAACCGCATGTTGAAGAATCGTCGGTGGATCGACTATACTCGCTTCATAATCCTTTTGTAAAGGGCAAATATTTCAGATAGGGCAACGATCGCATGACGCAACCGAACGCCATCCTCGATCCCAGCACAGCCGGGCAGGACGCCACCCAGCACGACGATCCGGTGCGTGTCGAACTGCAGCGCCGCGTCGCCCATCTTTACGGCGATTCCGTCGGCATCATCGACGCGCTGCGAATCCAGGGCTGGTCCGAGGATGGCCTGACGATCCCGCAGATGCGCCTGCTCTGGGCCCTCCGCGATGACGACGGGCTGCCGGTCGGCGCCCTCGCGGAGCATCTCGGCGTCAACCCCTCGACCATCACAGGCCACGTCGATCGCCTGGTCAAGCAAGACCTCGTCCGGCGGGAAGAAGACCCGAACGACCGCCGCATCGTTCGCAACTACCTCACGGAGACCGGCGCGGTGACCGTCGGCGCGCTGCGCCGGATCGTCGGAGCCTATTTCCTGAACATCCTCCGTCACCTCGATGACGGCCAGCTCACCCGCCTCGCCGCCGCGCTCGAAGACCTGAACCGCGCCGCCGCCGAAGCGCGGCAGGAGGCTGCCGCGGATCAGTAGCGCCTACCGACATCTCCGTCGACCTCTATCGGCCATCCGCCAGCCCCACCTCCGACCCCTCACCGCCGACCGATGCTACCCTGCCCGCATGCGGCGTCACTTCACGGTCAGCGGCTTCGTCGTCGAGCGAGATCGCACGCTCCTGCACTGGCACCGCAAGCTGCAGCTGTGGCTGCCGCCGGGCGGTCACGTCGAGCCCGACGAGGATCCGGTGCAGGCGGTGGTGCGTGAAGTGCTCGAGGAAACCGGCATCACGGCCGACGTCATCCCGCACGCCGATCTTGTCGGATTCTCGAACATACCGCAGCTGCCGGTCCCCCTCGCGATCATCGTCGCCGATGTCGCCGATGGCCCGCACCAGCACATCGATATGAGCTACGCGTTACGGCCGCGAGCGGGCATCGAGCGCATCGCACCGGAAGCCGATCACGGCTTCATCTGGGTGTCCCGCGATCAGCTTCGTGCCAACGAGCATCTCGCTCTCTCCTCCTGCGGCGTCGATCTCCCCGTCGCCGATGATGTGCGCGTCCTCGCCATCATGGCCATCGAGCTCGTAACCGGCGGGCCGTAGCCTCACAGTTCACAGTTCACAGTTCACAGTTCACAGTTCACAGTTGCCGACTTCCCCCCAATCCCCACCTCCCACCTCCCACTTCCGCATCCCGTTTCCCAACGCCAGCCGGTACCCTGCCCGCATGCTGAGTCTGCAGTTCATTCGTGACCACGCCGATGTCGTCCGGCAGTCGCTCGCCGACCGGCACACGCCGGCGCCGCTCGACGAGATCGTCGCCCTCGACGAGAGGCGCCGCACGCTGCTCACCGAGGTCGAGGGGCTGCGGGCGGAGCAAAACGCCGCCGGCAAGAAGATCGGCGCCGCGAAGGATGCCGGCGACCGCCAGGCGATGATCGACGCGATGAAGAGCGTGTCGACGCGCGTCGACGAGCTGACGCCGCAACTCCGCGACATCGAGGAGCAGCTCGATCGCCTCGTGATGGAGATCCCGAACATTCCGCTGCCGGCGACTCCGCAGGGCGCGAGCGAGGACGACAACGTCGTGGCGCAGCAGCACGGCGAGGAGTACCACGACGACTGGCGGAAGCCGCACTGGGAACTCGGCGAGGCGCTCGGCATCATCGACTTCGAGCGCGGCGTGAAGCTTTCCGGCACGCGCTTCTACCTCCTGAAGGGCGCCGGCGCGCGGCTCCAGCGCGCACTCATCGCGTTCATGCTCGAGCTTCACATCGACAAGCACGGATACACCGAGATCTATCCGCCCGCGCTCGTCAAGGAAGAGACGATGCTGCACTCCGGCCAGCTGCCGAAGTTCCGCGAGAACCTCTACCACGATGCCGAGCAAGACTACTGGCTCGTGCCGACCGCCGAGGTGCCGCTCACCAACATGCACGGCGACGAGATCTTCGAGGCTGGCGCGCTGCCTGTGCACTACGTCGCCTACACGCCGTGCTTTCGGCGCGAGAAGATGAGCGCCGGCCGTGACGTCCGCGGGATCAAGCGCGGCCATCAGTTCGACAAGGTCGAGATGTACAAGTTCTGCGAGCCCGAGCGATCCGGCGACGAGTTGCAGTCGATGCTCGACGACGCTGTCGATGTCTGCCGCGCGCTCGGCCTTCGCTACCGCGTCGTCGAGATCTGTACGGGCGATCTCGGTTTCAACGCCGCCCGCACCTACGACATTGAGACGTGGTCACCGGCCCTCGGTGAGTGGCTCGAGATTTCGTCTGTCAGCAACTGCACCGACTTCCAGGCGCGGCGAGCGAACATCCGCTTTCGCCGCGAACCCGGTGCGAAGCCCGAGTTCCCGCACACCCTCAACGGCTCCGGACTGGCGTTGCCCCGCACGATGATCGCGATCATGGAGAACTATCAGCAGCCGGACGGCAGCATCGAGGTGCCGGAAGTGCTGCTGCCGTTTATGGGTGGCATCGCCCGCATCACCTCCAGCGAGTCGCCCGCATAAGCATGTGACTTTCGGCGATGACATACCGCCCGCGGAGCTGCGACTGACGGCGATGGGGCTGCATCGATAACGACGAGTTACCTCACGCCGCCAGCTCGTCGAGCGCATCGTCGTCGAGGTCGTCGTCGTATTCAAATCGGCGCATCACGATGCCGAGGGCCGCGGCCACCGTCTGAAGATCCTCGAGCAGGTCGTCGATCTCGACGTTGCCGGCCAGCTCGAGCAGCAGCACGTTATCCGCGCTCTCCGCTTCCGTCGCCGAGAAGACGCTGAGGAGATCCATATCGACGCCGTGCCCGGCGTGCTCCGCATCGTCGCCGGCCGGTCCCTCGGCGCCCTCGGCCGCCGCGTTCTCGGGGATCGTCATCGCGTCTTCCATGACCGGCAGTTCGGTAGCCACAACCTCAGGTTCCGGCGCGACGTCAACTTCCGCCGTTGCTATCGCGGGCTTGCCGCCCTTGTCCTTCTTGCCGAACGCCATGTCGCACCATCTTTCGCGGCCCGCAGCCGATCGGGGGTTCTTGGCTAGTATCGGCACCATCCGGGAGAACCCTTAGGGGAAGCGGGAAGCGGGAAGCGGGAAGCGGGAAGCGGCATGCGGCACGCGGGAAGCGAGAGGCGATCCGTCATCAGCCAGCAGCCGCCCGCCGGCCGCCCACCGCCGGCGACCATGCGACCAAACCAATCACCAATCACCAGTCACTAGGCGACCAAGGTCAGGGCTCGACGAGGTGCTCTCGGACCGCGAGGAGCGCCGCTTGCGTGCGATCGGGCAGGCCAAGCTTCTGCAGCAGGTTGCTCACGTGCGTTTTCACGGTCTTCTCCGATAGCACGAGGTCGCGCGCGATCTCCTTGTTCGAGCGGCCCGTCGCGATCAGGCGCAGCACGTCCATCTCGCGCTCCGTCAGCCGTGCGAGCGACTCCGGCCGGCCGGAGTGCGTGGGATGGACGACTTCCGCCATCAAGCGCCGCACGACGTCCGGGTGCAGCAGGGGCTCGCCGTCGCGCGCCATCCGGATCGCCTTCGCGAGATCCTGCGGCGAGACGTCCTTCATCAGATAGCCGCTGGCGCCCGCCCGGATGGCCGGGAAGATCTGGGCGTCCTCCGCGTAGCTCGTAAGCACGATGATCCGCGCGTCGGGTCGCTCGGCCGTGATGCGGCGAATCGCTTCGATGCCGTCGACCTTCGGCATCACGAGGTCCATCAGGATGACGTCGGGCTGCAATGCCGCCGCCCTGGCGACCGCCTCCTCGCCGTTCGCCGCTTGCCCCGCGATTTCGATGTCTTCCTGCAGCTCGAGGAACGACGCGAGTCCCTCACGCACGACGGCGTGGTCGTCGCAGATCAACACCCGGATGCGGTCAGTCAAGCGGTACCTCGGCCACCACCGTTGTTCCCGCGCCCGATTTCGATTCGACGGTCAACGTGCCGCCGAGCGAGGCCGCGCGCTCCCGCATCGATGTCAGCCCCAGCCGTTTCGATCGCACGGCCGCTGCATCGACATCGAAGCCGTGCCCGTTGTCGCGCACGGACAGCACCGCGCGCGGTCCGGCGAGCGATAGCGAGATCCAGATCGTCTGCGCCTGCGCATGCTTCAGCGCATTGTTCAGCGCCTCCTGGGCGATCCGGAATAGCGCCTGCTCGATGTCCGGCGCAAGCCGTCGCTCGCCCTCGACCTGCAGTTCGATCGCCGTGCGCCGCACGCGAGCAAGTACGTCAACGTGCTTCTGCAGCGTCGCCGCCAGGCCGTCGGCCTCCAGTTCGGCCGGACGCAGCTCGAACACGAGCGCGCGCATCTCCTGCAGCGCATCGCGCGCGAGTCCTTGCAGCTTCTGCAGCTCGCCGCGCGCGCGCTCGCCGTCGCGGTCGATTAGCGTCGTCGCCGCCTCCGCGGTAAGAACGACGCTGAACAGCGTCTGCGTCACCGAGTCGTGGAGGTCGCGCGCCAGCCGGTTGCGCTCTTCGATCACGCTCAGCTCGCGGCTCCGTTCGTAGAGCCGCGCGTTCTCGATCGCGATCGCAGCGTGCGCCGCGAGCATCGCGATCAGCCGCTGGTCGTCGGCGGTAAAGTCGTCCGCGTCCTGCTTCTCGGTCAGGTAGAACGCGCCGATCACGAGGCCCTTGGAGACGATCGGTACGCCCATGAAGGAGTGCATGTCGGGGTGACGCCACGGCCAGCCGATGAAGCGCGGATCGCGCTGGATGTCGCTCGTGTGGTATGGCGCCGCATCCTCGAGCATGACGCCGAGCATGCCGTGCGTGCGCGGTAGCGGGCCGATCGCTGCGATCTGCGCGTCGGAGATGCCGGAGGTGATGAAGGCCTCGAATCCGCCCTCGCCGTCGGGAATGCCGAGCGCCGCGTACTGCGCGCCGCCGAGATCGCGCGCCGCATCGACCATCTTCTGCAGCACCCGCTCCGACGAAAGCTCAGCCGAAATCGCGAGCAGCGCGTCGCTCATCGCCTGCAGGGCAGTGTCGGCCGAAATCGCGCTCTCCATCTTGGCGATTGTAACGCGCATGCTCGCAGCTTATGGGCCGCCGATCCTAGCCGAGCGGCTCCTCGATCACCGGGTTCTCGAGCGCGCCGAGGCCCTCGATCTCGATGCGCACGGTGTCGCCGGCCTTGAGGAACTGCGGCGGCTTGCGGGCGACGCCGACGCCCGCCGGCGTGCCGGTGAAGATCACGTCACCGGGCTCGAGCGTGAACGCCGTCGTGATGTATTCGATGATCGCGCCGATATCGAAGATCAGATGCTTCGTGTTCGAGTGCTGCTTCAGTTCGCCGTTGACGAACGTCCGCACCTCGAGGCTGGTGACGTCGATCTCGTCCGGCGTAACGAGCCACGGCCCAGTCGGGCCATGCGTATCGAATCCCTTGCCCATCATCCACGTCGGCGAATGGAATTGCCAGTCTCGCACGGATACGTCGTTGCCGTTCATGAAGCCCGCGGCGTAGCGCATCGCGTCGGCCGCCGCGACGTGCCGCGCTCGTTTGCCGATGACGACGCACAACTCGCCTTCCCAATCGACGGAGGCACTAACCTGCGGCCGGTGGATCGGCTTTCCGGGTCCGGTGATGCAACCCGCCATCTTCGCGAAGACGACCGGTCGCTTCGGGATCTCCTGCCCGCCCTCCTCCGCGTGATCGCGGTAGTTGAGGCCGATCGCGAGCACCTTCCCTGGCCGCAGTACCGGCGCTTCGAGCACAACATCGGGGAGCGCGAAGATCAGCCCCGATGCGGACGCGCCCGCCGTTGCCGCCGCCGACGCCGCATCGACCGCGGCGCGCGCCGCCGCCATCGCCTCGTCGCCGGCAGCTAGGAATGCGAGCATGTCCGACGGTAGCTTGCCGCCGCTCGCCCGCTCGAGGTCGACGACGTGCGTATCATCGAGCATTGCGCCGAGACGCGTGTCGCCGGCATGTGTGTATGTGACGAGCCGCATCGCCGCTCCTTAATTCCTGCCGCATTGCTCGCGTGCGCGTCGAGTCTTCGGCGGGCCGGAGACCGTTGGTCTCCGACTGCCACCCTTTTAGGCAACGCCCTCAAGCGTCCAGCTTCCTACGCCGGATGGCTGCCCGCCATCAGCTCCGCCAGGTCGTCGGGGCGGATGAACGACGGTGGCGGCGGCGGTCCCCACGAATACAGCGCCCGCATCCCTTCCCAGTCCCGTGGTTTCCACAACTGCTCGTCGACAATGACGTCGAGGTCGGAATAGTACTCCGAGAAGTTGCCCGCAGGATCGCGAAAATACCAGAAGAAGTTCGAGCCGATGTGGTGTCGTCCGAGCCCCCAGACGTGCCGCGAGGCATCCTTGCTCAGCAGCGCCTGAGCCCCGAGCCCAATCTCGTCGACATCCTCGACCTGCCACGATGTGTGATGCAGGAACTGCACCGGCGCCTTCTGCACCAGCAGGTTGTGATGATCGCTCGTGCAGCGCATGAAGTGCGCGAGCCCGCGCACCGAGTCGCTGATCTTGAAGCCGATGCCGTCTGTGAAGAAGCGGTTGCTCGCGTCGATGTCCGTCGAACCGACGACGACGTGTCCGAGCTTGCGCGGCTTTGCGGCGCGTGGCATGTCGTCTTCCCGCAGCCGGGGCGAACGCCCGTCGCGAACCGTGCGTCCCGGGCCGTTCATCGGCGCCGCCGGCGCCACTTTCTGCACGATCGGCGCCGCGATCGCGATCTCGATACGAATGCCGGTGCCGGGGTCGCGCGCCGACAGCGACCCCTCGCCGCGCTCGGCCGGAACGTCGATGCGGGCCAGTTGCATCGCGACGCGGTCGAGATCATCCGGATTCTCCGCGCCGACGCTGATCTCGACGACGCGGCGCGTCGGCGCATGGACGATGCGCAGCTGATCGCCGCCATCCGCGCTCGCGAACGTGCCGCGGTGCGTCTCGGTCAGGTTGAAGTCGCGATAGAACGCGCACGTGTCGTCGACGTTCGGCACGCCGATCGTCACGGAGTTCATCCTGTGCAGCGCCATCATGTTCTCCCGTTCGAGCCGCCGCGCCAGCACGCTCCGTACGCCGTCTACACGACCAGCGTACGGCAGATGGCCGTCGCGCTCACACACGTAATACACGATCGCCGGCGCCCCAGGTTCAGATCGGTCGGCGTGTGTTCGCGCGACCGCTGCACGATTGCCGCAGCACGGACGTTGTGGGCCCGAGCCCGTCGCGCTTACTTCTGAAGCATCGCCTCGAGCCGCTGCTTCACCGCGGGCCAGTCGTCGTCGATGATCGCGAACCACGCGTTGTCCCGGTTCGTGCCATCGAACGTCCGCATCTGCTTGCGCGCGATGCCCTCGAACTGCGCGCCCATCCGCAGCATCGCATTCCGCGACTTCTCGTTGCGCCGATCGGTCTTCAGCTCGACCCGGCGGCAGCCGAGCACTTCGAAGCAGTGCCGGAGCTGGAGATACTTCGCCTCTGTGTTGACGTACGTTCGCTGCATTTGCGGCGTGATCCACGTCCAGCCGATCTCGAGCCGCCGGCTGTCGCGGACGATGTTGAGGTACCGGGTGCCGCCGACGATCTCCCCCGATGCGCGGTCGAACGTCGTAAATGGCAGTTCATCGCCGGCGTCGCGAGCGGCGAGAGCCTGATCGGCCCATCGCGCAAAGCCGGCGCGCCCCTCCGGGTGTACGGAGAGCCACGTCCAGATCTCGCTCGCCGAACCGGCGGCCGTGATGCCGTCGAAATGATCTCGCGAGAGCGGCTCCAGGCGCACGAACTTCCCTTCGAGCGTGACAGGCTCGATGAGAAATGGCTGCTCAGTCATAGTGGTGCCCTCGCTGCCCGCTTGGATGCATAGGTCCAGACGATACCGCCTGTCGGGCTAGCCCGAAACTGGCGATGAATAGCGTAACGATTGCGCCGTTCGCGGCACTGTACTGGCATCGGATGATACGCAGAGGCACCAAGCTGAGAGGTACAATGGGCTATGAGTAACAACACGCAGACCACCGAAAACGACACGACGAGCGGCGCAAAGGCGGTCGCAACGACCGAGAAGGCGACGTTCGGCGCCGGCTGCTTCTGGGGCGTCGAGGCGGCGTTCCGCCAGATCAAGGGCGTCAAAACCACGGCCGTTGGGTTCGCCGGCGGCGACACGACGAATCCGAGCTACGAGGACGTCTGCTACCGCAAGACCGGCCACGCCGAGGTGGTCGAGGTCGAGTACGACCCGGCGCAGGTCTCGTACGAGCAGCTCCTCAACGTCTTCTGGGAGAACCACGACCCGACGACGAAGAATCGCCAGGGTCCCGACATCGGGGACCAGTACCGCTCGGCCATCTTCACCCACAACGCCGAGCAGGCCGCCGCCGCTCAGGCGTCGAAGGAGGCGCGCGACGGCAGCGGCAAGCACGGCCGCCCGATCGTGACCGAGATCGAGTCCGCATCCCAGTTCTACAAGGCCGAGGATTACCACCAGCAATACCTCGAGAAGCGCGGCCTCTCGAGTTGCCACATCTAGCCACAAGCGTTACGGCACCAACAGCAGCGCGCGTGATCCACGCGCGCTGCTTTGCGCTTGCGGGACGCTCGCCGCAGCGGCCGACGCGTCCGCGGAGCGAGCTCCGCCGTCGCGTCCGGCCCCGCGCTGCGTTCTCGCACGCGCCCCGCGGTCGGACCAGTCGTAAGGATCAGGTCGTCAGACATGTCCCGCCGCTTCACGCCGAGTCGCTGCCGCCTCGCCAAGTTGTGCCGAATGTGCCCGAAATAGTTGTCACCCTGAGCTCGCGAAGGGTGTTGTTCGAGCGCCGACGCGGATCGTCTTAGGCACGCGCTTCTCCGCAGCACACTAGTCGGTGCTCCGAACGAGATTCTTCGCTCACGCTCAGAATGACAACCTCCTCGGCCCTCACCAGATTGAAGTGGCGGACGAATCGACGCCGATGCCGAATCATGCCCGAACTGTTTGTCACCCTGAGCCCGCAAGGGCTTGTTCGAGCGCCGACCCCGCCGTCGAACCAACGAACCCGATCCCGACCTCCCAGCCTCACCGCCCACATCCCACCTCTCACAGCCCGCCAAGCGCTAGACCTCCGACCTCCAACAGCCCGGCCCCCACCCCTTCCCCATAACGCCACCACCCTCGATCCTTACGCAGCGCGGCGGCCGGTGATCCCCACCTCCCGCCTCCCACCTCTCACAGTCCCAGCCAAGGAGCCGCCATGTACACCGACCTGAACAAGGACCTCACCGACGAGCAGAAGGCGGTCAAGCAGCGCACGCACGAGTTCGCGGCTCAGGTGCTGCGCCCGGCGAGCATCGAGCTCGACAAGATGACGCCCGAGGAGACGATCGCTGCCGGCTCGCGGCTGCGCGACGTGTTCCGCACCGCCTACGAAGACGAGTTCCACCTGCGCGGCTTCCCGGAAGTCCTCGGCGGCGCGCATCTCGGGCCGATGGAATCGCACATCGTCAACGAGGAGATGGGCTGGGGCAGCGCCGACTTCTCGATCGCCCTCAGCGTCACGTCGTTTCCGTTCTCGTTCGCTTCGAGCCGCCAGGATCCGCAGATCATGAAGGACGTCGTGATGCCCTTCGTGAACGACCGCAAGGGCGAGTACATCGGCTGCTGGGCGATCACCGAGCCCGGCCACGGCTCCGACACCCTGATGCCCGGCACGAACATGTGGACGAAGCCCGACATTCACTATGGCCTCACCGCCACGCTCGACGGCGATGACTACGTGCTCAACGGCCAGAAATCGGCGTGGGTGTCCAATGGCACGATCGCCACGCACGCGCTCACGTTTCTCGGCACGGAACGCAAACGCGGCATGTCGGGTGGCGGCGTCGCGCTCGTGCCGCTCGACCTGCCCGGCGTCAGCAAGGGGCCGCCGCTCAACAAGATCGGCCAGCGCGCGCTGAACCAGGGCGAGATCTTCTTCGACGACGTGCGTATCCCGAAGAGCTACATGCTCGCCGACGCCGACAACTACACGATGGTGATCGACGCCGTGCTCGCCGGCGCCAACGCGTATATGGGGTCGACCTTCACCGGCCTCGCCCGCGCCGCCCTCGAAGAGGCGCTCACCTACACGAAGAACCGCGTCCAGGGCGGCGTGCCCATCTGCGAGCACCAACTCGTACAGAAGAAGCTGTTCGACATGTTCGTGAAGGTCGAGACGGCGCGCCAGCTCTCACGGGCGACCGTGTTGTACAACCACGGCACGTTCCCGCCCGGCACGCAGTACTCGATCGCGTCCAAGGTGTACTGCACGCAGGCCGCCTTCGAGGTGGCGAGTGATGCGCTCCAGCTCCACGGGGGCTACGGCCTGACGAAGGATATGCTCGTCGAGAAGCTCTTCCGCGACGCCCGCGCCTCCATGATCGAAGACGGCTCGAACGACATCCTCTCCCTGACAGCGGCGCAGAAGATCCTCGATCAGTACGTCGTGTAGGGATGCGGTGCCGGGCACGAGGAAAATGGCACCGCCGATCCGGCGGTGCCCATGGCCCTCGTCGCTTTGCCGCGATCGCTACTCCGCTCGTTGAGTGATCGTTCCGTCGTGCCACTCAGGGTCGGCGTCGAGCAGCGCGCGGAACGTCTGGTAGTTCGCGTCCTGCGCCGGGTCGGCGGCATTATCCCGATACGTCTTTTCGTCCTCGAACACCGCGACACCCCAGACCTCGCCCGCCTTATCCTCGGTGAGCAGGTAGGCCGTGACCATGCCTTTGGGACGGCGGTCGTTGCTCATCATCGTGTCACGCAAGTCGCCGGCCTTACCCGCCTTCGGTCGCATCTTGAATATGCTGCCGTACATGGTTCCTCCCTACGTTTGTATACGACCGCGCGCGCGGTCGTTGCCTAGGGTATAGATCATTTCTGTGGTAATCGCACGAAGTCGTTGACCACCTACCGCACAAGCGGGTGCGCGGCGAAGAAGTCCCACATCGCCTTCGTCGCATCGATCTCGTGGTTCGTCGCGCCGACCGAAGCCCCGTTGAGGTCCGCCGCGCCGGGCCAGGTGTGGCCGCCGCCCAGCAGGGTGTAGAGCAGGACGTCGCCGTCGCCCTCCCGGCAGCGGTGAAACGTTGAGAGCTCGACGCTGGCCGCCGGCCGCGAGATCGTCGGCAATCCGTCGCACTGATCGCTCTTCGCCCACTCGGACACCGAGCGGCGGATCGGCGGGAACCTGTCGCCGCCACCGGCATTGTCCGTGCCTTCGAACATCACAACGGGGTCGGCGCTGCCGTGGAAGGCGATCAGCGGCACGGCGGCGTTGCAGTTCAAATACGTGCCGGCGACGACGCCAATCGCGGCGATCCGGTCCGGCATCATGCAGGCCGCGAGCAGCGCCATGCCGCCGCCGTTCGAGTAGCCGGCCGCATACGTCCGCGTCACATCGATGCACAACGAGGCGCCGATCTTGGCGAGCAGATCCTTCGTGAACGCGACGTCGTCGGCGGTCGCTTGATACTGTTGCACGTTCCAATATTGCGGCTGACCCGTCCCATCCGGGGTCATGACAACGAACCCCTTCTCATCCGCCAGCGTGGAGAACTTCACATAATCTGACATGAAACGTGCATTCCCCCCATACGGGTGGAATGAGAGCACAAGTGGCGCTTCGCTGGCACCGTCGTACTTGGCGGGGACGTGCAGGATGTAGCTCCGGCTGATGCCGCCGCTCTCGATCGTCTCGCTGAAGTCGCCGGCGGCGTGAGGACGCGGCGTCGGGCATTGCGCGGTTACAGCTGACGGCGCCGGGTTTGGAGCGCGCGTCGCCTCGGGGGAGGGGGTTGCGACGGCCGTGCGGTCAGCGTTGCTGTCGGCGCTGCTGCAGGCGGTCCCGGCTACGGCGAGTGCGATGCACAGCGCAACAAGCGTACGAATCACCTGCAGATGCTAGCACGGAATCCCCGATCTTCTGCCGACAATAACACTGGGTTAGGGTCGAAATCAGGGGTCAGGGTCACACTGCTCTCGCATGCGTGTACCTCCTGACAGTTGGTCGCTGTGCGCTCGGTAGCTTGCCGCGTGTTACGGCGCGCGTCCAGTACGGACGGGAGGTTCTCGCATGTTCAAGCATCTGCTCGTCACGCTCGACGGCACGCCGCGTTCGGAGGCGGTGATTCCCCACGCCATCGACATCGCCCACTCGATGGGTGCGGAGGTGACGCTGCTCCGCGTCATCGACGGCACGTCCTCCGATTGGGGTGAACGCGGCGCCATCGGCAAGAGCCCGTCGGACGCCGCGATTCGTTCGGCGATCAAGGATCAAGCGGGCTCGTACCTCGAGCGCGTCGCCGCACAGCTACGCACCAACCGGATCACGACGCACATCGCCGTCAAGGAGGGGTCGCCGGCGAAGCAGATCGTCGCCGCGGCGAAAGACGCCGACGCCGACGCCATCGCGATGGCCACGCACTCCCGTCGCGGCATCAACCGCCTCATGTTTGGCAGCGTAGCCGAGGAGGTCCTCCACGAATCCAACCTCCCGATCCTGCTGATCAGGGCGGCGTAGGGAGTTTGTAGTTCGTCGTTCGTAGTTTGTAGTGTCGGTGCGCGGTTCACAGTTTGCGTTGGAAGCTGCCGCGCCGCCTCGTGCCCGCGACGGTTCACCGCGCGCTCCGAACGGAGAACTACAAACCACTAACTACAAACTAAAAACTACAACAAATCTCCTGTCGCCGACCTCGTGCTCCCCGTTTCCTTGTACGCCGCGATGACGTTGCGCGCGATCGTCTGCTGGTGCACCTCATCAGCGCCGTCGACGAGGCGGGCGGAGCGCGCGTTGCGGAACATGCGCTCGAGCGGCGTGTCGGTCGAATAGCCGAGCGCGCCGTGCACCTGGATCGCGCGGTCGACGATTCGCCAGAGCGCGTTCGCGACGTGGTGCTTGGCCATCGAGACTTCCTGCTTGAACGGTAGCCCGTTCTCGATCTTGTACGCCGCGTGCAGCACCATCAGCTTGCCCGTGTACAGCTCCATCGCCGAGTCGGCCATCATCCACTGGATCGCCTGCTTGTCGGCGAGCAGCGAGCCGTGCGACGAGCGCTTGAGCGCCCGATCGACCAGCATCTCGAGAGCGACCTCGGCGTTGCCGATCCACCGCATGCAATGCGCCAGCCTCGCCGGCCCGAGCCGGTACTGGCCCAGCAGGTGCCCGTGCCCGCGTTCGCCGAGCATGTTCGTCGCCGGCACGCGAAGGTCGGTGATCCGAATCTCGCAGTGGTTGCCCTGCCCCGCCATCGTGTCGATGTCGCGCACAATCTCCCAGCCCGGCGACGGCAGGTCGACGAGAAACGCCGAGTTGCGCGCCTGGATCGGGTCGGCGTCCGGGTCGGTCTGGGCGATCAGGATCGCGAACCGCGCGCCCTTCGCTCCCGAGATGAACCACTTGTGACCGTTGATCACCCAGTCGTCGCCGTCCTTTACGGCCTTCGTCTGGATCCCCGTCGGATCTGAGCCGGCCACTTCCGGCTCCGTCATCGCGAAGCACGAGCGCGAGCCGCCTTCGGCGAGCGGCCGGAGATAGCGCTCCTTCTGGTCGTCGTTCGCGTTGTGCAGGAGCGTGTGCATGTTGCCCTCATCCGGCGCCTGGGCGTTGAGCACGTACGGCCCGATGCCGGTGCGCCCCGCCTCGGCGGAGACGAACGCCATCGCGACGTTGCCGAGACCCATGCCGCCCCATTCCTTCGGCAAATGCGGGTTCCACAGGTTGAGGTCGTGCGCGCGCTGCCGGAGGCCGGCGATCGCCGAGATGTACCCGTTGCGGTCAGCCTCGCTGTGGCGTAGCTTCTCCTCTGTGGGGCGCACTTCTTCATCCATAAAGGTGCGCACGCGCTGACGGACTGCCTCCACTTCGGGCGAAAGCGTGAAGTCGATGCTCATGATGTTCCTCCTGCGCGATGTTTGTTGTACGACCGGTCCGTCACTGGGAGACGAACGCCAGCCCGAAGATTGTAGTCGCGAGACGCGGTTGCGTCACGGTCTCCGAGCCGGGCGTGCCGCCGGGATAATGCAAGATGACTGACGCCGTACCGGGCATCGATTTCGACCGGCTGCTGCCGTGGTTCCGTGAGCACGTCGCGCCCGTGCGCGAACTCACCGCCAAGGTGATCGGCCACGGCCGCTCGAATCTCACGTACCGCATCGAGTCGGAGACCGGCGAGACATGGGTTCTGCGCCGGCCGCCGCTGTCGCATGTGCTGCCGACGGCGCACGACATGAAGCGCGAATATCGCGTCATCTCCGCGCTCGAATCCACGGACGTGCCCGTGCCGCACGCCATCGCGCTCTGCGAGGACATCGCCGTCAATGACGCGCCGTTCTACATAATGTCCTTCGTCGAAGGCATGGTGCCGACCGACCCCGCCACCGTCGCGGCGGCCTACACAGAAGACCAGCGCCGCCGGATCGGTGAGGAGCTCGTCGACACGCTCGTCCGCTTTCACGCCCTCGATCCCGCATCCGTCGGCCTCGGCGACTTCGGGCGGCCGCAGGGATTCATCGCCCGCCAGGTGAAGCGCTTCACGGAGCAGATCGAGCGTTCGAAGCAGCGTGACCTGCCGGAGCTTGAGGAGCTGGCGCGCCGTCTCTCGCGGTCGATCCCCGAGGAGTCGGGCGCCAGCCTCGTCCACGGCGACTACCGGCTCGATAACTGCGTGCTCTCGCCCGATGGTCACATCGCCGCCGTGCTCGATTGGGAGATGGCGACGCTCGGCGATCCCCTCACCGACGTCGGCCTGCAGGTGATGTACTGGCCCGAGCGCGATGCCAAGGCAGCTCCCGCCGGCGCCGGCATCGCCAGCACGTCCGTGATGACGCTCCCCGGCTTCCCCACGCGCGCCGAGGCGATGGTTCGCTATGCGAACGAAAGCAGCCGTGACCTGAGCAATCTCGATTTCTACGCGGCACTCGCGTTCTTCAAGCTCGCCGTCATCCTCGAGGGCATCAACGCCCGCTTCATCGAGGGCGGCACCGTCGGCGCCGGCTTCGAGACGATGGCCGCGCAGGTGATGGTGCTCACGCGTAACGGCCTCGCCGTCTGCGACAACTCGCAGGTCGCCTCCCTCCACGCCTGAGATTGGTTCCCGATCGCTGATTCCGATCGCATGTCGACGGTATGTGAGATGAATGGGCCCGCGGGTCGTCCGAGATGCGGCGACAGGGCGTACGTCGGTGCGCGTCGAGCATCACCGAGGAGGCAACGCGAGAGCGGCGCGCGTATGATCCACCGTGACCTGCAATCTCGCTCGCCGGCGTTTCCTCCCCCACGCAATCCTGGCCGCCATCGTCGCGCTCGCGTTCGCATGGTCGGTGCCGGCTGCCTACGCCGTGCCGCTTCCGGATGGAGCGAATGCCTTCAACTCGCCCGGGTTCCTCGTCCGCCACGCATGGGTGAAGTTCGCCCTCGTCCTCACGCGGCCGCTGCGCGCCGACCTCACGCCCCGGCAGGAGGACGCGAAGGTAGCCCGGTTCTTCGAGCTCAACCGTCTCATCGCCGAGGACGACCGTATCGGCGGCGATCCCGCGTCGAGCGCTGACGTCGCAATCGCGGCCCGCGATGACGAATCGCGGCTACGTGCCGAACGCAGCAGTATCGAGAATCGTGTCGAGTTCATCCTCGAGGGTCGTCTGACGCACGTCATCAAGGAGGCGGGTCTGACGCGCCACATCGGCGGCGACATCGTCTGGCCGCCCGTGAACATCGAGTTCGAGGATCCACCCGCCGTGCTGGTCGAGTCGCCGCGCTCGGAGATCCGCAAGGAGAACGAGACGCTGCTCCAGGGCGATCTCCCGATCGAGCGCGTGCGGCGCATCGAGGCGGACGCAGAGCGCGACGGCAAGACGTCCGCGCTCGTCGTTCAGATCGGCGGCATCGCCATGTATCCCGCGATCATTCCGCCCGACGAGGACTATCACTTCATCATGCAGGACATCGCTCACGAGTGGACGCACCACTATCTCTTCTTCGCGCCGCTCGGCCGCGCTTACTTCGACAACGCCAAGCTGACGACGATCAACGAAACAGTCGCCGATACCGTCGGGCGCGAGCTCGGCGATCGTCTCTTCGCCGAATATCCGCCGCCCGCGCAAGCACCCGCCGCCGTCGCTTCGGACAGTGCGCGCGGCGGGGCACTCGCCCCACCCGCTGCCGCGATCGACTTCACGATGGTGATGCGCGACCTGCGACGCCAGGTCGAGGCGCTGCTCGCCGCCGGCAACATCGATGACGCAGAGCGGCTGATGGAGCAGCAGCGGAACTATCTGGCCGCGAACGGTTACTACATCCGCAAGCTGAATCAGGCGTACTTCGCCTTCCACGGCTCCTACGCTGACAGCGCCGGCTCGATCGATCCCATCGGCCCCAAGCTCGCGCAGCTACGACAAAAGAGCGGCACGCTGCGGCAGTTCCTGACATCCGCCCGCGAGATCACCTCCGAGGCGGCTCTCGATACCGCGATCAGCCGCTAACAAGCTGTCGTAAAAATCGCTGCCCTGCGCCCGAGACGGAACACTACGATCGAGCGGGAGCCGCGTGCTTTGGCTTACCGCGAAGCGGCTTCCCGCAGCGCTCGCAGATTCTCTCCCGGCGAAGCATCGCTGTTGAACACCGAGGAGCCGCAGACGACGATGTTCGCGCCGGCCTGCGCGCACGAGGCGATATTGTCGGCCTTGACGCCCCCGTCGATCTCGATGTCCGGCGCCAGTCCGCGCGCGTCGATCAGCGCCTTCAGCCGCTGCACCTTCGCGAGCGCCGACGGCAGCATCTGCTGGCCGCCCCACCCCGGGTTGATCGCCATCACCATCACCTGATCGGCGACGGCAAGCACCTCCTCGATCGCGGCGAGCGGCGTCGCCGGGTTGAGGCAGATGCCCGCGCGCTTCCCCATTGCCTGGATCGTCCGTAACAAGCGGTCTGCGTGCGCAGTCGCCTCGATGTGGAAGTTGATGATGTCCGCGCCGGCCTCCGCGAACGCCTCGAACTGCCGCTCCGGCTGGACGATCATCAGGTGCACGTCCAGCGGCAGCTTCGTCACCCGTCGCACCGCCGCGACGACCAGCGGCCCAAACGTAATCGGTGGCACGAACTGCCCGTCCATGACGTCGAGGTGAATGTAGTCGGCGCCGCCCGCTTCCGCTGCCCGGATCTGGTCCCCGAGCGCGCCGAAGTCGGCCGTCAGCACCGATGGCGCGAGTTTGAGATCCGTCATCGCGGGACGCCGCTGTGATTCGTGCGCCGGTACAGCTTCATTCGCGCCTCTCCCGCTGCCCGGCGTCGTCCGCATCGAGCTGGTCGAGGTCGAACTCCTCGCGTACGCGCTTTGCCGCCGCGTCGAGTGCGTCGGAAACGCGGCCAGATGCCGTGCCGCCGGGCACGTCGCGCGAGTTGATCGACGACATCACATCGATCTCGAGCACATCCTTCGCGAACAGCGGCGAGAACCGCCGATAGTCCTCGATCGATAGTCCGCTCAACTCACTTCGTCCCTCCTCGGCGTAGCGCACGATCTTGCCGACGATCTCGTGCGCTTCCCGAAACGGCAGCCCCTTCCGGACCAGGTAATCGGCGAGATCCGTGGCGAGCGAGTAATTCTCCTCCGCGGCCAGCAGCGTCCGCGTGCGATTCACTTCGATCTTCGGCAGCATCGCCGTAAACACGGTCAGCGTCGAGAGAAGAATGTCTTCCGAGTCGAGCAGCGGCGTCTTGTCCTCCTGCAGGTCGCGGTTGTACGCCAGTGGCAATCCCTTTAGCGTCACGAGAATCGTCGTCAGGTTGCCGATCGCCCGCGCGCTGCGCCCCCGCGCGAGCTCCGCGACGTCGGCGTTCTTCTTCTGCGGCATGATGCTCGATCCGGTCGCGAACGCGTCAGGCAGCTTGATGAATCCGAACTCGGCGCTCGACCACAGCACGATCTCTTCCGCGAGTCGGGAGATGTGGACCATTGCCAGCGCGGCCGCGTGAATGTACTCCACGACGAAATCGCGGTCGGACACCGCGTCGATGCTGTTCGCGCTGATCCGCACGAATCCGAGATCGTCGGCGACCGCCTGCCGGTCGATCGGGTATGGCACCCCCGCGAGCGCGCCGCTGCCCAGCGGCAGCTCGCCAGCCACATCCATCGCCCGCGTAAACCGCACCTTGTCCCGTTGCAGCATCTCGACGTACGCGTGCATGTGGTGCGCGAACAGCACGGGTTGCGCGCGTTGGAGGTGCGTATAGCCGGGCATCACAACTTCGATGTTGTCGTTCGCCAGCGCGATCAGTGCGAGCTGCATCCGCGCGCACGCGCGAATCGCCTCCTGGCAGGCGTCGCTCACGTACATCCGGAAGTCCGTCGCGACCTGGTCGTTTCGCGAGCGCGCCGTGTGGAGGCGTCCCGCCACCGCGCCGATCTTCTCCGTCAGCCGTGCCTCGATGTTCGTGTGCACGTCCTCGAGCTCCGGCAGCAGTTCGAATTCACCGCGCTCGAACTCGCCAGCGATTTGCTCCAGTCCGCGAACGATCCGGTCGGCGTCGGCCTTCGAGATGATGTTCTGAGCACCGAGCATGCTGGCGTGCGCGATCGAGGCATCGATGTCGTGCAGAACCAGCACCTCGTCGTTCACGATCGACGACGTGTAGCCCGCTACGAGCGCGTCGGTCGGTTGCGAGAAGCGGCCGCCCCACAGCTTTGCGCCCTTCGGGGGTTGGTCTACCCCTCCGTCGCCGCCGTCTTCGCTAGCACCGCCGTCGCCCCCTTGCGGACCAGCAGGTTGAACCACTTGCCCTCCCCGACCTCGACCGCGCGGCGCTCGTACTCCGCCGCCGTGCGGTCGTCGGCGAGCATGTCCGCGACGGCGAGAATGAACACGTGCCGCAGGGTGTCGTAGTCCGCCGATGTCCACGGCGAAGACGACAATCCGTCAAACAGGATGATGATATCAGGCTGTCGGTCGAGGACGTATTCGGTGTCGTACTTCTCGTGCCCGGCGGGGAACTCTCCCAGCGGTAGATCGCGGTGCGCGATGTGCTCGTCCGTGATGCCCAGCATGTCGATCGTCACAAGCCGCGACTCGTACGCGACCGCGCCCACTGGCACCGCGGCCACCGTGGTCGTCGACGGCAGGCTGTCCCGCAGCCAGCGGCCGATGGCGCCGCGATCACGTACCGCCGCCCGTTCGCCGCTGATTCGATCGGACTCGTTCGCCGTCGGGTACAACGTGAAGGCGATCGCGCCGAGCGCGACGACGGCGAACGCGGCAGGCCACAACCGGCTCGATGGTGGGCGCTCGGCCCTGATCGTCGTGGCCAGCGTGCCCGCGGCCGCCGCGATCAGCGCGAAGAAGACCGGCAGCATCGGCGCGAAAAACCGAAACAACAGCAGTGAATCGCCGCCAACAATCGCCACATATGCAAGCCACGCCACGAGCAGCGTAAGCGCATACAACATCGCACCGCGACGCGTCGCCGAGACCGCGAGCGCAACCGGCACGAGCAGCAACAGCCAGCCGCCGGACTGCTGAAGGAACGACGTGAGGTACCGCAGCCCCCGGTCGTACTGGTTCAACCCGGAGCCGACCTTCGCGTAGAACGTGTTCGGAAACAGCCAGCCGAAGGTGTCGAAGCGCCAGATGAAATAGGGCACAAAAATCAGCGCGAACCCGGCGATCCACGCCAGCAGCGTCGCCGTCGTGCCGATGACCGCAAAGCTGCCGGCGATGATGCCCCGCCGCGACGTCCGGCGATAATGCACAACCGTGTCGCCGAGCTTAAATGCGCCGGAGATGGCAAACAGCAGCACTCCCTCCGGTCGCGCCAGCGACGCGAACCCCCAGACCATGCCCGACGCCGGAAACCAGCCGCGGCCCTCTCCGCCCGTCTCGCGCGGCCGTTCCCGCAGGTGCAATAGCATCGCCAGCAGCATTAGCGCGGCGAACAGCGGCGCCTCGAGGCCCGCCGTCGCCCACAACGCCCATGGCCCCGACGCCGCCAGCAACAGCGCCGCGACGAGGCCCGCCATTCGCCCCGCCTCGCCGTCGAGTAGATCCACCGTCAGTCGATATGCACCGGCCGCCGCCGCGATCGCCAGCCCGAATCCGAGCCAGCGCCCCGAGACGATGATGTCGGCGCCAATGCGGTGCATGCCCGCCAGCACCGCCACCCAGAGGAAGTTTGTGTACCCCTCGACGTGCTCGCCCGGATTCCAGACGACGCCCCCGCCATCCGCCAGGTTGCGTGCGTAGCGGTACGAAATGTAGGCGTCGTCGCTCGTGTAATGAAAGTACACATGCTGCAGCACCAAGATTACCGCCGATGCCGCGATCGCCGTGAAGAAGTATCGTTGCGTCACGCGAGCCAGCACGCCCGCGCCGACCGCCACAGTCAGCACCGACGCCGCCAGCACAGGAAACGTCATCGGATGTACCGTCCGTTTCGCAGAACGCCGGGTTCGAGGATACGCCGCGGCGATAGGCGCGCGCCAAGGACGTCATTCCATGCGCGATGATCCGTTCGCCACTCTGTGTCCATCGGTGGCAATGCGCGGATCGTGATCCCGCGCGTAAGCCGACGGCGAACGAACGATGCGCGATCGTTCGCTCGCCATTCTGTGTCCATCTGTCGCCATCTGTGGATCGTCCCCGCGCGTCCGGTGTACGCGATCACTTCCCGAAGATAGGAAGTGCCTGCATCTCCCGCAGTGTGTGGATCGTGAAGTCCGGAGTGACACCCTCGCCACCGCCGAAGTTGCCGAGCGCCCGGCCGGTCTGGGCGCGCGTCGCCGGCGCGTCCGGCGGCACCTCGCCGACCTGCTCCGCCTCGTGCTTCGGATCAGCCTTCAGCATCACGCGCCAGATTGCCGTCATCCCAAGCGCTTGCGATGCCTCCACGTCGGCACGTAGTGAATCGCCGACCATCACGGTCTCGGCGGCACCGATCTGCATCTCGTCGAGGACGTACTCGAAGATCTTCGGGTGCGGCTTCATGTAGCCCATGTCGCACGAGACGGCCGTCGACTCGAAGTAACGGTCGAGACCGAGTTCTCGCATCTCATCCGCGAAGCGCGGCCCGCCGAACACGCGGTTGGTGACGCAGCCGAGGCGGTAGCCGTGGTCGCGCAGCCAGTCGAGCATCTCGAACGCGTCATCGAACATCGCTCGCCCGAGTGTGAGCCCGCCGAGGTTCCACGCATCCCAGAGCCGCGCGCCCTGCTCGAGCGTGATGTGTAACCCCATGCCGTTCGCAATGTCCCGCACCACCGCATTGAAGTCGGGACTGACGCAGTCGGACTCGTACGCCGCGCGATCCGCCCGCTCGACGCCGAGCCGGATCTCGCGTCCGAGAAATCGCAGCTCGCCTTCGAGCGGGATGCCCCATTCCTTGAGCAAGCTGCCGATCCGGCTCATCGTCTGCGTCCGGATCTCGATTGCCGGCGGCAGCTTCGGAAAGTGCCACAGCGTGTCGCCGAGGTCGAACAGTACTGCCTTGATCGCCATCCATCCTCCGCAGACGAGCATAACGCCGCGAGCCCGCCTGAGCCATCAACGAGTACCCAAACATTCAGCGTCGTCAACTTCTGTGCTAACCGCGCGTACTCGCGAAGAAGCGCCGGCATGAAAGAAGGGACGCCTAGTGCGCCCCTTCTCGTCTACGTGCTCTCGTACTGCGAACTGTGAACTGTGAACCAACTACAAACTACAAACTACAAACGACGAACTACAAACTTCGCCCTCATCCGTCGCGCAACGTGAACGTCGGCTTCGGCGTCGGCTGCCCCGTCGGCACCGGCACCCCCGACGGCTTCGTCGGCGTCGGCGCAGCTGGAACAGCACCCTTGCCCACGGTTACCGTGATAAACGTCGAAAGCTCGCCTCGCTTAGCGTCTTCCAGCACCACGCGCAGCGTGTACACGCCGTCCGCCAGCCCATCGAGGTTCCACAACCCGAGGCCGCCCTTCGGCTGTTTCTGCGTCGAACGCGTGATGAGCTTCCACTCAAGAGGCGTCGCGCCGGCGCCGTACTCGACCCGGTAGGCGACGAAGTCCGCCGAATCCGCCGCGCCCGTTATCGGCACGATGCCCTTGATCGTTTCACCCTGCTTCGGCGCGTCGATGCGCACCGGCGCCTGGCCGTTGCTCTTGTCCGTCGGCGTCGACTGTGTGTTGAGATAGGACGCCCACTCTTGCGCCTGCGAGCGCGCGAACCCGGTCACGCTCTCCGGGATCGCGAGCCCCGAGCGCTGCTGCACGAACTGCGAGGGCGTCAGCTCCGTTGCGACCAGCCCGTCGCGAATATCGACTTTGACACTGCGCCACCAATCATCGTCCTTCTTCGGCGCGGTGGCATCGGGCAGGAGGTTCTTCACCGTCCGGCCGCACGCGCTCGTCGCTTTTAGGCCCGAAGGCGTGCAGGTGTCGACCACCGATAGGCCCGGGGGCTTCTCGAACTCGCTCGGCGGCGTATCGACCAGCGCTTCCATCATGAAGTCGCGCACAGCCCGATACGAGATCGACGTCGACAGGATGTTGTGGACGCGCGAGTTGTCGGCGTTTCCGGCCCAGACGCCGGCGACGAGATCCGGCGTGTAGCCGTACGTCCACGTCTCGCCGATATCGTGGCTGTCCTCGAACGGCTCGCTCGTACCCGTCTTGACTCCCCAGGTCCGCCCGATCGACAACGCCCCGCAGCCGTACGTGATGCAGAATGCGCTCGGATCCGACAGGATGCTCGTGATCTGGTACGCCGTTTGCGGCGATACCACCTGCTCTTCCTGCACCTTTACGCGATGGTCCTCCGTCGTCGGGTACAGCACCGTGCCGTCCTCGCGCGTGACCTGAAGGATCGAGACCGGATCTAGCTTGCGGTTACCCGCGTCGAGCGTCTGCGTCGTCGGCACCCCTCGCATGACGCCGCCCGCGGCGAGCACGCTGTACGCATAGGCCACGTCGACCAGCTTCACGTCGATGCCGCCGACCGTGATCGACGGGCCGAAGCCGCGGCCGTCGAGCCCCGTGATGCCGAACTTCTTGTACTCCGCCGCTACGTTGTCGATGCCGACGTACTCCGCTGTCTTCACCGCCGGGATATTCAGCGAGTTGCCAAGCGCGTCGTGGGCGCTGATCGGTCCGTGGAAGTCGCCGCTCGGGTTGCGCGGCGTGAACTCCTTGTCGCCGTCCTGAAAGCTGATCGGCGTGTCGAGGATCTCCGTCCCCGGCCCCCAACCCAGCCGCTCGAACGCGGCGCTATACGTAAACGGTTTCAGCGTCGATCCTGGCGAGTTGACGGCGCTCGCGTTGTCGTTGCTCCCCTCGATGTCGAGGTTGAAGTAATCGCGCGAACCAACGTACACCAGGATCTCGGACGTCCGCGGATCGATCGCAACGAGCGCGCCGTTGTGCGCGTTTGACTGATCCTCGAACTGACTGATCCAGTTCTCGAGCGCCGCTTGTGCCTTGTTCTGCAGATCCAGGTCGAGCGTCGTCGTGATCCGCAGGCCGCCGCGCACCAGCGCCTCATGGCCGTACAGCGCCTCGATCTGAGGCTGGATCTGGTTGAACACCCAGTGCGGCGCCTGCACCGGGAAGCGCTGCTTCGCGATGTTCAGCGGCGCCACCGTCGAAAGGTAGAACGCCGCGTCAGTCGCATTTACCGTCGTGCCGTCGTCGGCCACTTGGATTCGCGTCGCCGGCGACTTTTGGCCATCATCGCCTGTGATCGTCACCTGGTCGCGCGTGTGCATCAATCGCAGCACTTCGTTGCGCCGCTCTGTCGCCGCCTCCGGGTGATTGATCGGATCGTATCGCGATGGCCCCGCCGGGATCCCCGCCAGCAGCGCCGCTTCCGGCAACGTCAGATCCTTCGCGTGCTTGCCGAAATACCCCTCCGACGCCGCCTCGACTCCGTTGTACAAACCGCCGTACGAGATCTGATTGAGGTACCACTCCAGGATCTGATCCTTCGAGTAGCGCTTCGAGAGCTCAAGTGCGTAGATCGTCTCCTTGAGCTTGCGCTGGTAAGAGCGCTGCGAGCGATCGGCGAAAGGAATGTAAACGTTCCGGACGAGTTGCTGGGTGATCGAACTGCCGCCCGTCGTGTTCGACGCGTCGGCGCTCCGCAGGTGCAATGCCTCGAGGCCGGCGCGCGCGATGCCGCGCATGTTGACGCCGCTGTTGCCCCAGAAACTTGCGTCCTCGGTCGAGATCGTCGCCGCGATCATCCATGGCGACACATCCTCGAGCTTCACCGGCGAACGCAGCCCGGACCGGTCGTCGACGTACTCGTACAGGAGGTTGCTGTGACGATCGAAGATCTGCGCCCCGCCCGACGGTTGCGATGCGATCACCTCGTCCGGTGGCATGATCCCGTTCGCGTATGACCGATACACGCCGTATCCCGTCGCCCCCGCGGCGGCGATCACGATCACGCCGAGGCCGATCAACGCAGCGATCAGTTGCACCCAGCGCGGCGCGACGCTCGATCCGCCCGTATTACGCGTGGTACCACGCATCCGGCTGCGCAACATCCTGCGTGTCGCGGAGTTCCTTGCCACCCGAATCCTCCTCTACCGCGTTCCGGTCATCCCTGATCCGTGTGCGCGCTCGTTGTTATCACCGCGGAACGGGACAGTAGCGGCGCGTCTTCGCTTCACAGCTTCTCGAGCACGACGAAGTGCGACAGCCCGAACGCGCGAAGCGGCGTCTGCTCCGCTCGATACAGTGCCGCCCGCAGGACCCCTCCGAGCCGTTTCCGGCGCGCGATGATGTTGTCGAATCCGGGATACACATATGTCTCGGCTTCCACACGCACGGCCAGATCGCGATACGTCCGCCGTATCCCTCGCTTGGTGTACGCTCGCGCATGCGGCACCAGTTTGTTCCGCAGTGGATCCGGCAGCCAGTTGATCAACGGAATGTTGCCGAAGACGAACCGCTTGCCGAGGTAGATGCCGTGCGTCTCGAACGGATACAGGCGGTTCGGAGCATAGATCGCGATATGGCCGCCCGGCCGGATCACGCGGAGCGCTTCCGCCAGCGTCGCCGCGTCGTCCCGCACGTGCTCGATCACCTCGTTGAGGACGACGAGGTCGAACGCGGCGTCGCGAAACGGCAGCGTCTCGCTTGCCGAAAGCATCAGGTTCGGCGTCGTCTTCGCGCCCTCCCGCAGCCGTTTGGCATCGATGTCGATGCCGTAGACGCGGTCGCTGTACTCGCGGAATTTCCGCACATAGACGCCCAGCCCGCAACCAATATCGAGGATGCGAGCCGCCTCCAGCGGAGCGTAGTGGCGTATGAGATTGAGCCGGCGATCCTGCCCGAACCGCCACACGAAGCTCGGGTTCCCGAGGGCCACCTCAGCCCTGTCGGGTGATGTCACCATAGATCCTTCCAGTACCCTGCCGCGAAGATGGTAGCAGATTGCCGATTCACCAATCACCAATCACCAACAACACCATCTGCTAATCTTCGCCTATGAAGCTCGAACGCCAACAGGTGCTCCACATCGCCAAGCTCGCCCGCGTCGAACTGAGCGAGGCCGAGGTCGAAACGTACGCCGGGCAACTGTCCGAGATCATCGGCCACTTCGACACACTCGGCGCAGTCGACACGGAGGGCGTCGAGCCAACTGCCCACACCCTCCGCATCCGTAACGTCCTCGCCGACGACGTCTCTCGCCCGTCGCTGCCGCGCGACGAAGTCCTCGCGCTCGCACCGAATACCGAGGACGGGTACCTGCGCGTGCGAGCGGTACTCGAGTAGCATGCCCGACCTGCCGTACCTGACGGTCACCGAGGCGGCGGCGCTCCTGCAAGCGCGCGACCTATCCTCGCGCGAGCTGACGCAGGCCGCCCTCGACCGCATCGCCGCCGTCGATCCTCGAGTCCAGGCGTTTCTGACCATCACCGCAGATCGCGCCCTGGCTCAGGCCGATGCTGCCGACGCCCGCATCGGGGCTGGCGAGACGACGCCGCTGCTCGGTATACCCGTCGCCATCAAGGATGTGCTCTCGACAAGCGGCGTCCGCACGACGTGCGGCTCCAAGATGCTCGACCAGTACGTGCCGCCGTACGATGCCACGGTCGTCGCTCGGCTCGACGCGGCCGGCGCGGTCATGGTCGGCAAGACGAATATGGATGAGTTCGCGATGGGCTCGTCGACGGAAAATTCGGCATTCCACCCGACCCACAACCCGTGGGACCTCACGCGCGTCCCGGGCGGTTCTTCCGGCGGTTCGGCCGCTGCCGTCGCGTCGGGCGAGGCCACGTACGCCCTCGGTTCTGATACCGGCGGCAGCATCCGCCAGCCCGCCGCCCTCTGCGGCGTCGTCGGCATGAAGCCAACCTACGGGCGCGTCAGCCGCTTCGGCCTCGTCGCCTTCGCAAGCTCGCTCGATCAGATTGGCCCCTTCACCCACACCGTGCGTGATACCGCGATCGTCCTCAACGCCATCTGCGGCTCCGACGCTTGCGACTCCACGTCCGCTCCCGTCGACACGCCCGACTTCACCGCCGCACTCGACGGCGGCGTGCGCGGCATGCGTATCGGCGTGCCGAAGGAGTACATGCCGCCCACGCTCGATCCCGGCGTCCGCGCCCGGGTCGAAGAAGCGCTCGCCGCGTTCGAAGCACAGGGCGCCATTGTCGAGCGCGACGTACCGCTGCCGAGCACGGAGGCTGCGCTCGCGGTCTACTACATCATCGCCCCCAGCGAGGCGTCCGCGAACCTCGCCCGCTACGACGGCGTGAAGTACGGATACTCGTTCCAGCAGGGCGCCGGCATGTGGGACAACATGGAGAAGACGCGTGGTCGCGGCTTCGGCGCCGAGGTAAAGCGCCGCATCATGATCGGCACCTACGCCCTCTCGTCGGGCTACTACGACGCCTACTACCTGAAGGCGCAGAAAGTGCGCACGGTCATCCGCAACGAGTTCGACGCCGCCTTCACGAAGTACGACGTTCTCGTCGCCCCCGTGACGCCGACGACCGCCTTCAGGATCGGCGAGAAGTCGGCGGACCCGTTCGAGATGTACCTCAACGACGTGTTCACCCTGCCGGTCAACATCGCCGGCCTGCCTGGAATCTCCGTGCCCGCCGGATTCGTTGATGGCCTCCCCGTCGGCTTGCAGATCATCGGCAAACCCTTCGACGAGGCAACTGTCCTCCGCGCTGCGCACGCGTTCGAGCAGACGGCGAACTGGCAGCACCAGCACCCCTCGCTGTGAGCCCGCCGGCGCGCTTTTTCTTGCGTTTCTTACATCCGGTTGTGCGCAGATGACGTACGTTAGGATGTTGTTGAAGGAAAGGACACCACGGAGGAATATGATGGACCAGAAGCATTCTCGAACTCGCACGCTCACACTCGCAGCGACCGCATTGATCGCCGGCGCGGCGCTGATCGGCGCGGCATGCAGTAGCGGCACCAGCAGCGCCGACAAGACCTCGACCGCCGTCGCGAAGGGTGGCTCGGCCCCGACCGTCGCCGCCACGAAGGCGACCACGACGACGCCCGTCGGCACATCGACGAAGCCCGCCGGCACAACGACCGCCGCCGCCGGTACGACCGCCGCGGCCGGCACGACTCCCGCGGCAAGCGGCACCTCCGCCGCCGGCGCGACCGGCACCTCCAGCGTCAACGTCGGCACGACGGCGATCGGCTCGGTGCTCGTCGACAGCAAGGGAATGACTCTCTACACGTTCAAGAATGACGTCGCAGGCAGCGGTACGAGCACCGTCCCCGCGTCGATCATCGCCAACTGGCCGCCGCTCACTGCCTCCGCCTCGGGCGCCGAGACCAAGGGCGCCGGCGTCACCGGAGACCTCGGCACCGCTTCGCTCGCCGACGGTACGAAGATCGTGACGTACAAGGGCCTCCCGCTCTACCACTTCAAGAATGATGCCGCCGTCGGCGACACCAAGGGCGACGGCCTCGGCGGCATCTGGGCCGTAGCGAAGCCGTAGCCCTGTGCGTCTTCCGCCGGAGCACATCCACAGGTAAATACTACGCAGGCCGCGCTTCCCAGCGCGGCCTGTGGCACGTCCGGAGGTGACTCCGAGTCGCCATTGCGGTCATTGAAGCCGGGAGTGCAGAGCACTCTGCTGGAGCTCGGGGAGGTGCCCTCCAGACATCACCTCGTTCCGTCGACTGAAGCCGGAGTACGGAGGGCGCAGCGCCTCGGCCGGGGGTCTGGGGGTGTCCCCCAGAACCTTACTTTTCTTTTTTCAAACTCTATTCAGGTACGCGCAAGCGGACACGGCGAATGAGGTGAGGAGGTCGGACAACGCCGACAATCGATTCTCGTCCGAGACTATGAGACGTGGGAAGCACAGCGCACGATCCTCGAGCCGTAGCCATGAGGAAGCGACGATCTCAAACAGTCGATTCGTCCAGTAACAACTCCGTTATGATGCGTCAGACTGCGCGCCGAGCGCCGCCGATCGACGCGTCACGTGGCGCGTCCGCGCGCTGCCAGGCCTGGTGCTCACACAGGAGAGCGGCAATGGCGATTCACTTTGGATAGCAACGAAGAGGCCGGCCTCCGCGCCTTCGCCCTCGCCGCCATCTACACGGACGGCAGCGGCGCGAAAGCCGAGACCGCACCGCTAATCCCCCGCTGGCTCGAGCGTGACGGCATGCGCGCCGAGATCACCGCCATCGAGGCCGAGTGGCGCGAGGAGGAACGTTACGGCTTTCGCGTCCGCCTCGCGAACAACATCTCCGCACTCCTCTACTACGTCCCCGAACTCGACCTCTGGTCCGGCGCGATCGAAAGCGGCGATATGACGCGGATGCCCCATGCTCGAAGCTGCGCCGGATGAGCATCCTGATCGAACGCCCGCTAGCCGTTCGCAGCGACGGCCTCCTCCTCGAGGCGCGCCTCCACGAGGCCGAGCCCGCGGCGTTCGCCGCCGTCGTGCTGCACCCTCATCCCCAGTACGGCGGCGACATGGACAATCACGTCGTTGCGACGCTGTGTGAAACGCTCGCCGCATCCCCGGCAACGACGCTACGCGTCAACTTCCGCGGCGCAGGCCGTAGCGAAGGCGCGTTTGATGGCGGACGCGGTGGGGTGAACGACGCCCGCGCGGCCGTCGTCGCTCTTCGGTCCGCAGCGCCCGGGCTGCCGCTCGTTCTCATCGGCTACTCGTTCGGCGCGATGATCGCCGCCGCCCTGCTCGCTGGTTCGAGCGCACCACCGGTCGACGCCCTCATTCTCGTCTCGCCGCCCATCGCCAATAGCGCGCTTCCCGGAGCGACGCATCAGTTGCCCACCCTCGTACTCACGGGCGATCAGGACGCCATCTCACCGGCCGCCGCCGTCAGTGCCCTGGCGACGCCGGCCCGACGTACAGTCGTCATCCCCGGCGTCGCCCACAACTGGTATCCCGGCATCGAGCGGCTCACGGCGGAAGTCGCCGCCTCCATCGACAGTCTCGGATTCACCCGCCGCGGGTAACGCCGCTCCCAACCGCGCGTTACCATCGATGTCGGCCAGCGTTGTCGAGGCTCTGACCGGCGGAGATACCCGCCGCTCGTTTCTGAGTACGACCGACCGATCGCAAACGAAGACGCGCGGACTACAAACTGTGAACTACGAACTGTGAACTACCCGACCCCCGCGGTGCGCAGCGTGGCCTACGTGCTCGTCGCCGCGCTCTGCGTCATCATCGCCTACACCCGCAACGCCGGACGTCCCCACCCCCCGCTCGTCACGCAATGGCGCTTCTGGCTCGCCAACGCCGCCATCCTGCTCGCCCTCGCGTTGATCCGCGAGTTGCAGTTCACGCACATCATCGGCGGCCCCGTCCGCGATTATGCGCACGATCACAATCTCTACGACAACCGGCGCCCCTTCCAGGAGCTCGCCGTCGTGGTAATCGTGCTCGGCGGCGTCGTCGTCGGTGCGATCGGCGCCTGGTACCTGCGCGCCTACCGCTGGTGGGAACTGTTGACGATGCTCGGCGTTGTCTACGTCCTGAGCTTCCTCGCCATTCGCGCCGTCTCGCTGCACAACATCGACCAGGTGCTCTTCCGCGACTCGATCGCCGGCCTGCACGTCGGAGTGTTCCTCGAGTCCGCCGGCATCGTGTTCGTGGCCCTCATGGCGCTCGGCGCTTACGCCGACGTCCGCAGCTATCAAGCCGCCCATGGTCCTCAGTAGCGGCGAACAGATGCGAGGCGCCTGGCGCAGTACGCCCGCGGCTCGCCTCGATGCGCGACATCGGCCCTATTCGCTCACCACAACTTGATCCATCCCCACCAAAGGTGCCGGTTCCGCATCAGCTTTGCCGGGGCCGAGTAATACCCCCAGCGCCGCTTCGTCCGCCGCTCGTAGTTCTCGAGAATCGAGCGCGGGTGCCGCACGGCGCGTCCCCCCGTCGCCCGCGTGAACTTGCTCTTCGCCGCCGAGATCCCCAGCATCCGCGCCAGACTCGGCTTCCGATAGCTGAATGGCTTCATAGTCCAGTCCACTCACGGATCTCGCCCGTGTTCACGCCGCGCGCGGCAATAACAGTCACCAGCCACCAGCCACCAGCCACCAGCCACCAGCCACCAGTCACGAAATCAAGCGCCCTGGCTCACGACCCGCGCCGGAATGCCGACCACCGTCGCTCCCGCCGGCACATCGTGCACCACCACCGCGTTCGCGCCGATCACCGCATGATCGCCGACGCGGACGCCGCCAATCACCCGCGCCCCGGCCCCGATAAAGACACCGTCGCCGATCTCGGGGAACGTGCCGTCTTCTCGCAGGCCGAGCGTCACCGACGCGATGATGCTGCAGTTCACCCCCATCCGCTTCACCGCGATCACCGTGCCGATCGGATGCGCGACGTACAGCCCGCCGCCGATGTCCGCGCCGATCCAGATCTCGAGCCCGTGTGCCGAATAGATGTGACGCTGAACGATCCCCGGCAATCCGGGAATGCCTTGCTGCTTGCACCACGAGCCGAATCTGAACCACAGCATCGCCCGGAGCGGCATGTGGCGATACAGCAGCGTCACGATCTGCCAGAACGTGAGATCCGACTCGTCCGCAATGCCGCCCGGTGTCACCCAGCGCTTTGCGTCCTCCCGAAAAAGTTCGAGCATATACCTCTAATCCGGCGAATGTCCGACTACGATCGTCGCCGCTGCCAGAACGCCGCCCGCCGCAGCTACCCGCTCGTATAGTCGGCGATTACGCAACCAGCGGAAAGCCCCGATTTGAATCCGGCGCCGACGCTTCGTGCCCGCGCCGACGCTCGCCGACGCCGCATCGAACTCAACGTCCGCTGGGGAGCGCCGAACCTATATTCGCGGATTAAGGGAATGCACCCGGCGGCATCGGTGGATAGATGGCGCGAAACGAGTGCTAGCGATGGCAACCCCGTTTTGGCCGCTGCCTACCATTGCCGGGTGCAAGCAAGTCGCATCCCTGAACAGGCGGAGTGGAACCCGCCCGAAGCGAGATGAGAGGTGATCGGCGGTGAGTGAGGCACATCGTCCCCCTTCGGGACACGCCAAACGCGCCGACACTTCCTCTACGGGTTCAGGGAAAACGATTCGTTTCTCGGATCGAAAGGCTCCGCTACGCCATAGCGGCGCCAATTTGCAGGGTGGACGTCTCATCGAGGTGTAGCGGTACATAACGCAGCGGATTCGCTGCTTGCTGCCGCCGGGCCGCAGGGCCCTATGCGCGATGAGATGTCGATGGGAGTTGGGGATTATGTGCAAATGGATCAGCTGGCGTAGTATCACGACGGTCGCCCTCGCGCTCGTCGCGATCATCATCTTCAAGCAGGACAACAACCGCAGCCGCCGCGCCGTCACGACCGATTCGTTGCCAACAGGCACATCGGAACCACGCGCTGATGACGTGGCATCCGACGTTACCGCGATCGTCGCCGCCGAAGAATCGACCCCGTTCGCGGGTATCGGCGCAACCGCGCCAACGAGCGCGCGCGATCGCGTCGCCCGTGCTCCGCGATCACGTCCGGATACACCCGCATCACAACCGCGCAAGCTGCCGCGTGCTGCAATCGTCGCGGTACTGGCAGTGCTCGTCGTCCCGGCGACGGTCGCCATCACGAGCCTCACCGGCAGTTCGCCGGCATCGCCGAATATCACCGCCGAGGCCGTCGATACGGAGCAAGGCGTCCTCATGCTCGTGCGTGGCGAGCACTTCGACGCCAACAGCAGCGTCCGCATCTTTTGGCACCACCCCGACGATGACGCCGTGACCGTCGCGGCCTCGCCGGCCGGCGACGTGCTCGCGTACGCGCCGATGCCCGGCGCCGGCCACGAGATGCCGGTAAGCGCCGACGGAACGATTGACCTCATCGCCACCGACGGCGTCCACGAGACGAGCATCCCGTTCCCGGCGCCGGCGCACCGCAACCCGAGCGGTAGCGTACTCGGCGCGACCGCGTCGTCTCGCGTGCAGGTGAACGGCGCGCCGTACTTCCTGCTCGGTGCCAACTACGCCTGGAATCACTACGGCAATGACTTCGGCTCCAACGCGTGGGGCTCCATGGGCGTCAGCACGGACAACGGCATCGCCGCCCAGTTCGCCGACATGAAGGCGAAGGGCGTCCACGTCGCCCGCTGGTGGGTCTTCGCCGATGGCCGCGCCGGCATCAACTTCGCTGCCGATGGCACGCCGACCGGCCTCCAGCCATCCGTATACACCGACCTCAATGCCGCGATCGCGCTCGCCCGCCAGAACGGCATCTTCCTCGACCTGGTCCTCTTTGACGTCAGTATGCTTGCGAAGCCGACATCGTCCGGCGGCGTCCAGCTCGGCGGTCACACCGATCTGCTCACGGACGCAGCGAAGCGCAACGCGCTCGTGAACAACGTCGTCAAGCCCCTCGCCACGGCCTACGCGAACGAGCCGGCGATCATGTCGTGGGAGTTGATGAACGAGCCGGAGTGGGCGCTCTCCGACCTTCCGTCCGCCGCCGTCAACGCCAACATGAACGCCGTCACGATGCAGCAATGGTGGAGCTTCGCGAGCAGCGCTTCGGCCCTCCTCCACTTCTACACGCCCGATCAGGTGACGGTCGGTTCCGCTGCGCTCAAGTGGAACAAGGTCTGGACCGACTCGTTCGCCGCCTCGCGCGGACTGCCGCAGCTGCACCTCGACTTCTATCAGACGCACTACTACCAATGGATGGATTGCTGCAGCACGAACGATTCCGTGCTTGGCACATCGACCTGGTCGCCGCTGACCCAGAAGGTCAGCACCCTTGGCCTTGATAAGCCGATTGTCGTCGGCGAGGTGCACACCCCGACCGGAACCGGCGGCGCCATGCTCGACACGATCCTCGCCAACGGTTATGCCGGCGTCTGGGGATGGAGCTACAACTCGGGCGCGACCGGCGATAAGCTCGTCATCGACTGGGGCACCTACACGCCGTGGGAGGCGGCGCACGCGGCGATCGTCCGCATCCCGCCGATCAATAGCCTCCCGCAGGTGCAAACGGCAACCGCCGCTGCCGCGACGCGCACGTCGATCGCCGGCGCGACGTCCACCGGCGTCGCCCAGGCGACGGCGACCCGCACGAAGACTCCGATCGTCGTGCCGACGCTGCCGCCGACCATCACGCGCACAGCGGCCGCGACAGTGACTGCCACGCGGACGCCGATCGCCGTGCCGTCGACTTCGACGCGCACGACGGTCGCGAGGGCGACTCGCACGAATACGCCCACGGCAACCCGCACGACGGGGCCGACCGCGACGCGCACAACGCCGTCTGTCGCCACGCAGCCGCCGGCGACCGCCACCCGCACGTCGACCCCGACCGCGACGCGAACAACGTCCGCCGCGACGCCGACGAGCACGCCCGCGACGCTGAACTTCGGCCACATGTCGACCGCCGGCACGAACGATGATTCGGACTGGAACTACATCAACGGCACGAACGTCACGCTTACGGGCAACGGCACGCTCGCCAGCCTCTCGGCGTTCGTGGGCAGCGCCGCCGCGAACTCGCACATCCGCCTCGGTCTCTACGCCAGCACCGCTGATGGCTCCCCCGGCGCCAAGATCGCCGATACCGCCGACGCATCCGCGATTCCAGGCTGGGTGACGATCCCGTCGATCCAGCATCCGGCGATCGCGTCCGGCAACTACTGGATCATGACCCAGACGGACGCCCAGGCGACCGTATTCCGTGTCGCATCGGGTGCCGGCGGCACTGCGAGCGTTGGTTGGACACCGCTGCCGTACGGAGCCTTCCCGTCGACGATTGGCGCTTGGCAAGAGGCGCCGAATTACGCGATGAGCGCCTTCGGCACGATCCAGATGTCCGGCAGCCTGCCGCCCCAGACGCCCGTACCGACCGCCGTCGTGACGAACGCGACGGCATCCCCCGGCCCGACCATGGGCATTGAGCCCGGCACGACGATCGTGCCGATGACCGCCACGCGCACATCGACCCCGACCGCCACGACGGCGCCCGCGCCGACGCCGACGAGCATGCCGACGAACGGCGGCGGCTGCGTCTCGAACTGTGGCGATCCGCGCTACTTCTGCGACACCTGGAGCGCTGGCGGCTTCTGCGACGACTTCCGGGGGAAGACATCCGGCGCCACGCAGATTCCGTTCCCCGCTCCCGCCGATCCCTACTCGTTCGACTGCTTCTCAAGCACGAACGTCGCCGCCGCATCGACTCAGCCTTACTACGACCCGAGTATGGAGCTAGAGGCCTACCTCGGCGGCGAGATCCCGGCCCAACTGCCGTTCCCGTGCGGGTTCTCGGCGAACGAGCACATCATGTCGCGGATGGAGGACAGCCAGTTCGGCATGGCCGTGATGCGCCTGCACCAGCCGTTCGACTTCGCCGGCCGCGAGGGTCACTTCCACTTCGACGTCGATCTCAAGACGAGCGCGCGCCGCTACGTGCGCCTCATCCTCTCGCCGGAGCTGACGAAGGCCGTGGTCGACGACCGCCGCCAGGATGTCCGCGTGCCGGCGAACGAGTTCGCCCTCTGGTTCGCCAACGGCCGCATCGATGCCACCGTCACACGGAACGACGTCGTGACGACCGACATCAGCCCGACCGCCACGTACTTCGGCGTCGATAACGTCCGCGACCACATCGACGTCTACCTGACGCGCACACACGTTCGCGTCACGATTAACGGCGCCGAGTACATGAACACCGCCATCTCGGATCTTGGGTTCGATCGCGCCTACCCGTACCTCGCGCAGGTGTCCTACAACCCCTGCAAGACGAATGAGTGTTCCGTCAACCTCCAGCAGTTCCACTGGGACAACATCGCTTTCGATGGCCCGGTGCTGCCGGACAACAGCCTGACGCCCGCTGGCTCGCAGGACGTGATGTTCAACGTCTACTCGGCGACCGCCTGCGCCGCGAAGGGCTACGCCGCCAAGCCGACCGGTGACCTGACGGACTATCGCTGGCAGACGTGGGTCGCCCGCGTCCCCGCGAACATCACCGTCACCGCCGCCGACGTCACCTGCAGCAAGGGCGGCGCAGGCTTCGACCGCTGGGACGGCATCGCCCGCGCCTTCGAGATAGTGAAACAGTAGGCGGCGAGACCACCGCACACGAAAGTGCTAAACGATTACATAACGAATCAGCAGTAGCGGGGG
>JBBSDV010000002.1:0-46385 GCA_038240335.1 Dehalococcoidia bacterium | reverse complement strand
GGAACTGGCCTCTGCGATCTTCGAGTGGATCGAGGCGTGGTACAACCCGCGCCGCCGACACTCACGGATCGCCTATCACAGCCCGGTCGAGCACGAACGCCTGTACACCGCACCGACGCATGCGGCATGATGCGCCAAGAACGCACCCGTCCGGCAAACCGGGGGAACCTCAAGTCGCACATGGCCGTCCACCGTCGGAGGAGCGTCGGTTGCCTCCAGTTTGAAACCGAGCTCGACCGGGCCAACCGTCGCCGTGGTGTGCGGGACGATTACCGCGACCGGTAGCGACAGATGTAGGTCGGTATCGGACGTGTAGTAATACGCATTTGGGCACGGTATCGGTAAGAAGCAAGGCCCGAAGAATACGCTAAATGGCGCATACACCTGGACATCCACACCCTCCGCAGTTCCGTGGCTCGGCGGCACGGCAGTAATCACGTGGTCGTTCAGAACCGAGAAATCGGACGTAGGCACTATCGATGAACCGAATTTCACTTGATCCGCGCCAGTGAACCCGTCCCCAAGGATCGTCACCCTACCGGTAGCACCGCCAGAATACGTGCCACCCGAGGTCGGGCCATACCCGCCGTGTATGTCACTCCCCCCGATATCGCTTATCGTGATTAAGCCGAACGCGTGCGCCGTGGAAGGGGATCGATCAGACTGGAACACCAGCAGAGTCAACGCGATTACGAGCGACGCCAATGCGACGACTACAAGTCGCGGGAACTCCCGAAGACCTCTTCGACGCCTTGGGTCGTTGTTTCTTCTCAACTCAAACTCCCCCCGCGCTGCGCGCGGCAATGCTTGGCGGGCGCGGGGGCGCTCGCTTGCTTTACGGATGACCGAACGGATGTGGCCGCTCCCCACGTTTGCGGCTTGGGGCGTATCATCTGCTACGGCGGCGATGTTGTCAAGAGCTACACGGGTACATCGTGTACCTATTTTCCCTGCGAGCTAGATCTTTGTCGAATGTCAACTCCTTTGAACCTGCCGCCTGCACGCGTCGTGCGTCGCCGGACGGTGGAAGGCGCCGCGGTCCTCGACGACCTTGCCGACTGCAACAATGAAGCACCTGGACGCGGCACCCCTTCTACAACCCGCCCTCCGAGCGCAGCGCCCCACTCGCCCTCCTCGCGTGTGTTGGCCTGCTCGGAGTTCGGCGGCAATGCGTGGGAGAATCAGTGCGATTCTGAGCGGCGCTGGCGAGCGCGAGGCATCGCCGACGCGCCACCGGGCCGCTCCGCTCCACCGAAACACCGAAAAGTGCTAAACGATTACATAACGAGTTCGCCTCACCGTCTATTCGGACGCCGCCCTCTCACATGGCTTGGTGTTATGTCGCCGAAAGGTGGTAGGCCGACGTTGCAAGGCTTCGGCAACGTGGGGTAGGCTTCAGGGTCACCCCCTACGACGCGGGCTGGATATGGCCCGATTACTGACCCCAAACCGCTATCGCGCACAGGAAGTGCTCACGACGCCGCCCGCGGTGTCCGAAGATCTCTGTGGGGTCAACCGCGTGCAGACGACTCGTCTGCGGCGCCGATGGGAGTGTGCTACATGCAGCGCTTCACCGTGCCATAGCTTCGCTCTGACTGACACACATCGACATGGAGATGGGTGCGTTTCCGCGCGCCCCTCGCCGCCCATGCCAGTCAAGGAGTGCCTATCGTGTTTCAAACCACGTCGTTTCGTGCCCGTTCGCTGCTCACCCGTAGCGCCGTCGTCGCGCTCGTGCTCGCCGCCGTTCTTGTACCGCTCTCGCAACGAGAGCGTTCGGGCGAGGCGGCGGCGATGAACAGCGGCGGCTTCACGACCTCCGCGTCGATCACGCCCGGCTCCATCGCGGCGGGCGGTACCATCACGGCCACCGCGCTGGTCACCAGCAGCACGACGCGCTCCGCAGTGGTCGATATCGAGATCTACGACGCGTCGGGCGCGAAGGTACTGCAGAAGGCCTTCGACCAGGCGTTTACCGCGAACCAGCAGCGGTCGTTCACGACGACGTGGTCGGCGCCAATCGGATCTGCGAGCGGTGCCTACGACGTCTCGGTCGGTGTGTTCGGCACAGGCTGGACGTCGAGCATCCATTGGAACGCGACCGCGGCGTCGTTCTCCGTGACGGGCGGCGCGGCCGCGACGGCGACCAACGTGTTGCCGGCGACGCCGACACCGGCGGGCGCCGGTGGCTCCGGTGCGCCCCTGCCGACGGGATGGCCGAACTCGCTACAGATCGGTCTGGCAAGCGGCTCGAACGGCGCGGCGGGGATGCGGGCGAACGCGGCGTACGGCTTCCGGTATCAGTACCTCGCGGGCGGGGTGAACACGGGTGCGGGCTGGGCAACGTGGGGCGCGAACGGCGGCTTCGTCACGAACTACATCCAGGACTCCGTGAACAGCGGCATCACGCCGGTCTTCAGCTACTACATGATGTATCAGTCAGCGCCCGGGAATTCGCAGGGCGAACCTGGCGGCGTATACAACAACCTGGTCAACACGTCGACGATGCAGTCGTACTACAACGACATGAAGCTGTTCTTCCAGCGCGCCGGCGCCTTCCCGAACACGAAGGTGGTGCTGCACGACGAACCCGATCTCTGGGGCTTCATCGAGCAGCACGCGACGAGCGACAACGGGGCAACGGTGCCGGTGCAGGTCGGGTCGACGGGGCTCGCGGACCTCGCAGGCCTGCCTGATAACGCCAGCGGCTTCGCACGGGCGATCGTCAAGCTGCGCGACACCTACGCGCCGAACGTCGTCCTCGGCTACCACATGAGTATCTGGGGCGCCGGCGCCGACGTCGTCCTCGGCAATCCGAGCGACACGACGCTCGATGCATTGAGCGCGAAAGCGGCGAACTTCTACAACTCGCTGGGCGCGCACTTCGACGTAACGTTCGTCGATGCGAGCGACCGCGACGCCGGGTACAAGCAGTACGTGTTGGGCGACGGCGGTGCGGGTTGGTGGGACACCGGCGACTATGCGCGCAACGTCCGCATGCTCGGAAAGTTTTCGGCGCTGTCGCACACGCGCATCGTCATGTGGCAGATCCCGCTCGGCAATACGAAGATGCGCGCGGTCAACAACACGACGGGCCACTACCAGGACAATCATGTCGAATGGCTGCTCGACGATGCAACGCGGGCGCACCTGACGGCGTACCGCGATGCTGGTGTCATCGCGTTCATGTTCGGCGGCGGTGCCAGCGGCACGACGTGCGCGTGCGACGGCGAGGGCGACGGCGTCACGAACCCGGCAGCGATCAACGGCAACAACGCCCTGTCGATCAGTGCTGACGACGATGGGGGCTACTTGGTGCAACAGGTAAAGGCGTACTACGCTACCGGCGCGATGTCGCTTTCAGGTGGCGAGACGGCGCCGACCCCGACCCGGACGGTGCAGCCCGCGCCGACAGCGACGCGCACGTCGACGCCGATTGCAGCGCCGACCCGAACCTCGACACCCGCGAGCGGAGCGACGGCGACGGCAACGGCGGCTTCGAGCGGCCTTGCGTTCAGCGCGTCGGCGAATCTGTCACCGTTGTTCCCGATTCGCGGCGGCGGAACGGCGTTGGTCACGGCCCGAGTGCTACCGAGCCAGACGACCTACGCGCTCGTCGATATGGAGGTATACAACGCCTCAGGAACCAAGGTGTACCAGGCGTTCCTCGATAACCGGTTTATGCAGGGGAACGTGTGGCACGACTATACATTTCGCTGGACGACGCCGCCAAATCTTCCGTCCGGCGTCTACACGGTGCGAGTCGGCGTATTCTCGCCAGGCTGGGCCACCGCGTACAGCTACAACGCGAGGGCCGCGATGATCAGCGTCGCTCCGTAGCGCCTCCACTACGCCGGATTTGATACGCGAGAGCGCCGGCCGCTATTGGGCCGGCGCTCTCGCGATGACAGCCGGAACGAAGATCGGCTACGCGCCCGCAGTCGCGCTTCCGGCGGCGGCCTTGATGCCGGCCTCTTCTCGGAGCACGTCGGCCTTGTCCGTAAGCTCCCACGGTGCATCGATGTCGTGACGGCCGAAGTGTCCGTACGCAGCCGTCGCGCGGTAGATCGGGCGGCGGAGGCGCAGGTCCCGGATGATCGCCGCGGGGCGCAGGTCGAAGTGCTTGTTGATGAGCGCCAGGATGCGATCGTCGTCGATGCGGCCCGTGCCGAATGTCTCAACGGAGATCGATGTCGGATGGGCGACGCCAATGGCGTACGACAGCTGCAGCTCGCAGCGGTCGGCGAGACCGGCGGCGACGATGTTCTTTGCGACGTAGCGCGCGGCGTACGCCGCCGAACGATCGACCTTTGTCGGATCCTTGCCGCTGAACGCGCCGCCACCGTGACGGGCGATGCCGCCGTAGGTGTCGACGATGATCTTCCGGCCCGTCAGGCCGGCATCGCCCATCGGCCCGCCGATGACGAAACGGCCGGTCGGATTGATGAAGGCCCGCGGCGCCTGGTTCACGAGCTCGGGCGGGAGAACCGGCTTGATCACCTGCTCCAGCACATCGTTCTGCAGCGCCTCGCGCGAGATGTCGGGATCGTGCTGCGTCGAGATGACGACGGTGTCGATGCGCTTTGGCTTGCCGCGCTCGTACTCGACGGTGACCTGTGACTTACCGTCGGGCCGCAGGTACGGCAGCGCGCCGCTCTTGCGCACGGCGGCGAGCTGCTGGCAGAGGCGATGGGCGAGAGCGATCGTGAGTGGCATGTACTCCGGAGTCTCGTTGCAGGCGAAGCCGACCATCATGCCCTGGTCGCCGGCGCCGGTATCGAGATCATCCTTGAGGCCGGCGCCCTCCTTCGCTTCGAGCGATTTGTCGACGCCCATCGCGATATCGCCAGACTGCTCCTTGATGGAGACGACGACGCCGCACGTCTCCCAGTCGAAGCCGTAGTGCTGGCTGTTGTAGCCGATGTCGCGCACGGTCTCGCGGACGACGGTCGGAATGTCAACGTAGGTCGTCGTCGTGATCTCGCCGATCACCATGACGAGGCCGGTCGTGCATGCGGTCTCGCATGCGACGCGCCCCATCGGGTCGTCCTTGAGGATGCAGTCGAGCACCGCATCGCTGATCTGGTCGCACATCTTGTCCGGATGACCCTCGGTCACGGACTCTGAGGTAAGGCTGAGCTTCTCCGCGCTCATGAATGTCGTCGTCACTGTGTTCCTCCTGAAGCTGGATGCCGGAAGCGGGATGTGAGAGGCGGGATCAGGATCTCACGTCGGATCCTTTGTGACGTCACTTCCCGCATCCCACGGACCTACGTTCCGCTCTCCCACGAGCTCAGGTACTTCTCCTGCTCTTCGGTCAACGTATCGATGTCCATGTCCATGGCTTTGAGCTTGAGGCGGGCGATCTCGGCGTCGATTTCGCGCGGGACGGGGTAGACGTCGACCGGCATCTGCTTGTGGTTGATCATCAAATGCTCTGCGCTGAGTGCCTGGTTCGCGAAGCTCATGTCCATCACGGAGGCGGGGTGGCCTTCGGCGGCGGCGAGGTTGATCAGGCGGCCCTCGCCGAGGACGAAGAGCTTGCGGCCATCGCCGAGCTTGAATTCTTCGACGAACGGCCGGACCTTGCGGCGTGCCTCCGCCATCGACTCGAGGGCCTTGAGGTTGATCTCGTCATTGAAGTGGCCCGAATTGGCGACGATGGCGCCGTCCTTCATCACCTCCATGTGGTGGCGGTCGAGGACGTTTATGTCGCCGGTAAGGGTGATGAAGATGTCGCCGATCTTCGCTGCGTCGGCCATCGGCATGACGCGAAAGCCATCCATGACCGCTTCGAGGGCGGGCAGCGGATCGACCTCGGTGACCACGACCTGGGCGCCCATGCCGCGGGCGCGGCTAGCGACACCGCGGCCGCACCAGCCGTAGCCCGCGACGACGACGACCTTGCCGGCCCAGAGGACGTTCGTCGCGCGCGTGATGCCGTCGAGCGTGCTTTGGCCCGTGCCGTAGCGGTTATCGAACATGTGCTTCGTGTTCGCTTCGTTCACGGCGATGATTGGATACTTGAGGCCGCCCTGGCCGACGAGCGCGCGCAGGCGGATAACGCCGGTAGTTGTCTCCTCGGTGCCGCCGATGACGCCGGCGAGGAGATCGGTCCGGTCCTTGTGGAGGCGCGCGACGAGGTCTGCACCGTCGTCCATCGTGCACTGCGGCTTGGAGTCGAGGACGGCGTCGATGTGCTTGTAGTAGGTGTCGTTATCCTCGCCCTTGATCGCGAACGTCGAGATGCCGTATTCGCTGACGAGGGCGGCAGCGACGTCGTCCTGGGTGCTGAGGGGGTTCGAGGCGCAGAGCGCGATCTCGGCGCCGCCATCGCGAAGGGCGATCATCAGGTTCGCTGTCTCAGTCGTTACGTGCAGGCAAGCGGCGACACGGAGGCCGTTGAGCGGACGCTCCTTCTGGAATCGCGCTCGGATCTGCTCGGTTACGGGCATCTCGCGGGCGGCCCACTCGATGCGGCGGACACCTTCCTCGGCGAGCTTCGGGTCTCGTACGTCGTGGGGTATCGTCTGTGTCGTCACGTCTGTCCCTTCTACATGTACGGCGCGAACGTCGCGCCGCTTACTCGCTCTATATTCGGCTAGTCAAACATCGTTTGAGCTGAAACGTTGCTGATTGGAAACGCGCATCTCTCGTCTCACGTTGGAACGCCGGCCTTGACGTCACTCGATAGGCGACGCTAGGCGGACGGTCTCGGCGCCGCTGCCGCGGCCGTGGATGCGGGCGGCCAAGCGGCGCGCCGCCGTCGACAGGCCGAGAGCGTCGCGACGCGTCGCTGCCCCTTCGATGAGGCGCGCGACCTCGACGTAGCCGAGTCGCTCGTAGGCGCGGACGGCGGCGAGGTTGGTCGGGTCAACGCTCAGCACGACGTCGCGGCAGAACTTGAGGAGCTGCGCGGTGACGGCCGATGTAGCGGCTTGCGCGAGGTGACGGCCGCGGTGCCGTGGGTGTGTGTAGACGTTGCCGACGACGGCGATCGCGCTGTTGTGCGAGATGACGTGCGTGCCGGCGACGGCGATCAGCCGTTCGTCCTCCTCGGCGCCGAAGTACACCCCCTCCTCGATCTGCCGAGGCGAATAGAACGACGGCACGCCGTCCGTGCGATAGAGCCGATTAATCTCGCGGGCATCGGTACCTCGAAGGCGGCGGACGGGGCCGACGGCGGGCCGCAGCGTGTCGGCGGTCACCTGCATGCGGATCATCGTCTGGCGCTGATCGAGATCAAAATGCAGCAGCACGGCGTCGAGGTGATGGACCTCGCAGGTGAGGAACGTGTTGCGCGAGCCGGGATGGACGCTGAGGATAGCGTCGAGCGCACGCGTCTCGCCCATGGCGAAGGTGGCGTTACCGAGGCCGCCGCGCGCATGGAGCACGAGCGCCTCGTTCGCGGCGCCTGTGCCGAGACGCCAATCAGTGAGCCGGAAGAGGGGCGGTTCGAGCTGGCCGAGAGCATAGGCCGCGTACGGCCGACGCTGCTCGAGGATGCGGCGAATGCGCGCGACGTCGTGCAATGCTTCAACGCGAACTTCGTCCATGCCTTCGAGCTCGCTGCTGCGGCTTTCAACAACGGTCATGCTGTCACCTCGCTCGCTTCCCGCGCAACGCGCGCGCGGGTGAGGACCGGTGTTAGGTCGCGCTTCACGTCGTCGGGCACGGCAGAGAGCGGCGTGATGATCGCGTTCGCAAGTGCGCTCGCACAGTCGCAGCTGCGCGCGGGTAGCGCACGCGCGACGTCCGCGACGATGCGCCTCGCGTTGCCGATGTTCTCGCGGAGGTTCTCGACGATCATGCCGGCCGAGACGGTGTCGTGTGATTCGTGCCAGGTGTCGTAGTCGGTGACGCAGGCGAGGGTGGCGTAACAGATGCCGGCTTCGCGGGCGAGCTTCGCTTCCGGCAGGGCTGTCATGCCGATGATGTCGGCGCCCCATGATCGGTAGAGATGCGACTCGGCGCGCGTCGAGAACGCGGGGCCGTCGATGACGATCATTGTGCCGCCCCGGTGCGCCTCGACTCCGCTCTCGCTCGCGGCGTCGAAGAGCGTCGTGCCGAGCACGGTGCAGAAGGGCTCGTCAAACGCCACGTGGGCGACGATGCCGCGACCGAAGAAGGTCGACGGCCGGTCGCCGCGCGTCCGGTCGATCAACTGGTCCGGGACGACCATGTCGAGCGGCGGCAGCGACTCCTGCAGGCTCCCAACGGCGCTGACGGAGACGATGTACTCGACGCCAAGCGAAGCGAGGGCCCAGATGTTCGCGCGCTGTGGCAGCTCGCCGGGGAGGATGTGGTGGTTCGCGCCGTGGCGGGGCAAGAACGCCAGCCGCACATCATCGAGCATGCCGAGCACAATACGGTCTGATGTTGCGCCGAACGGCGTCTCGATGCTGACGCGCTCGACGTCGAAGAGCCCCTCGATCTCGTAAAAGCCGGAGCCGCCGATAATGGCAAGCGTCGCGCACGCTTCGCTCATCGCGCCACCGGTCGCGGCGCTGGCGGTGCGGGTTGCGAGGCCGGTCGTGCCGAGCGCGCAGGCATCCCCGCCCGCGCCACACCTCGATCTTCTTGCGTTTGTGATTCCGAGACCCATCGCGCAAGGTCGTTTGGGCGCACGACGGCACGCTCGGTGATGATCGCGGTGACGAGGTGCGGCGGCGTGATGTCGATCGCGGGGTTGCGGGCTGCAGATCCGGCGGGCGCGATGTTCGCGCCGGCGAACGAGAGTACTTCGTCCGGGTCGCGGTCTTCGATGGCGATGGCGGCGCCGTTCGGGGTGGCGAAGTCAATCGTGCTGATCGGAGCGACGACGTAGAGCGGCACACCGTGCGCCCGTGCGGCCAATGCGAGCCCGTACGTGCCGACCTTGTTTGCGACGTCGCCGTTAGCAGCAATGCGATCGGCTCCGACGACGATCGCCTGGACGCTGCCGCGCGCGATAAGACCGGCCGCGGCGAAATCGACGATGATCTCGTACGGGATGCCCTCGCGAGCGAGTTCCCATGCGGTGAGGCGCGCGCCCTGGAGGAGGGGCCGTGTTTCGCCGACGAGCGCACGGACGCGCTTGCCCTGCCAGTGCGCCGTCTTGACGATACCCAAGGCGGAGCCGATGCCGCCCGTCGCGAGCGAGCCTGCATTGCAGTGCGTGAGGATCGTCGAGCCGCGCTCGATGAGCGCAGCGCCGAGCTCGCCGCTTCGGATGTCGGCCGAGAGTTGCTCCTGATGAATCGCGCGCGCGGCGGTTTCGGCGTTGCCGGAGGCAAGCACGCGTTCGAGCGCCCAACGAAGGTTGACCGCCGTTGGACGCGTGGCGGCGAGCGTGTCGGCGACAAGCTGCAGGTCATCGCCTGCGCGATCGGCGAGAGCGAGCGCGTAGGCGGCGGCGATGCCAATCAGCGGTGCGCCACGAACGGCGAGGCACGAGATCGCAGCAGCGACATTGCGCCAGTCGCGAGTCTCGATGTAGTGGATTTCGGCGGGCAGCAGGGTTTGGTCGAGGAGCCGCAATACGCCGTCGCGCCACTCGATCGGTTGCACCTTGGTAAGTATGGATTCAGGCAATAAAAAGCTTCTCCGTCGGCTGGGGTGGGAGAAGCACTGTTCTCTCTCATCTTTCTCGCTGTTGCGAGTCGGATTTGGCACCCGCATGCGGGTTGCCGGGCTTCGTCGGGCCGATCCCTCCACCACTCTCGATAAGAGTCCGTATTCAGTTGTGGGCCTATTGTAGTCGGGCGCGGCATTTCGGGTCAAGCGCTTGCCGGGGGCTGGAAGGCGGAGCATGGAGAATGAAGTCGTACAGGCACCCGATGTCCATTCGAAGCAGCCGGCTATCGACGGTGGCGGCGCGCCGGATTAAGCTACGGCATGGCAAACTCCGTCACCGTGCGAGTGCCGGCGACGTCGGCGAATCTTGGCCCGGGCTTCGATTCGCTCGGGCTGGCGCTCGCGATTACGCAGGATGTCACGCTGGAGTTGGGCGATCAGCCGCAGAGCTACGACGGCCTCTCGCGGCTTGTGCTCGATGCGGCACGGTCGGCGTATCGGCTGGCGCACGTCGAGGTGCCGCATTTGCGCGCATCCGGAACGCAGACGATCCCGATAGGCCGCGGCCTCGGGGCGAGCGCCGCGGCACGGGCGGCCGGGATCGTCGGAGCGAACGCGCTGATGGGCGGGACGCTCACCGAGGGGCAGATGCTGTCGCTCGGCGCGGGCCTCGAGGGGCACGCCGACAACATGGCACCGGCCCTCTTCGGTGGTCTGCGCGTCGTGGTACGAGCCGGCGACGGAACCTACACGCACATTGCATCGCCGATCGCGGCCGGGCTCAAGATCGTGCTGTTTATCCCTGATTTCGAGATGCCGACCGGCGAGAGCCGCAAGCTGCTGCCGCAGCAGCTTGCGAAGGAGGATGCCGTGCATAACGTCGGCCGTGCCGCGCTGCTCGTCGCAGCGCTGGCGACGGGCGCGTGGGATGTGCTGGATCTCGCGACGCAGGACAAGCTGCATCAACCGGCGCGGGTGACGATCTTTCCGGCGATGCTCGACATTTTCGCCGCCGCGAAGGATGCGGGCGCGTTATGCGCGTATCTCAGCGGCGGCGGTTCGACGATCGCCACCTTCGCCATACAAGGCGAGGAGCGGATCGCGCGCGCGATGATGCAGTGCGCGATCAGCCGCAGGCATTCCGGCCGGACGGAGATCACGGCGGCGAGTGATGCGGGGGCTCTGGTGGTGGCGGCGGGCTGAGGGTTGGAATTAGTCCGACTTCGGAAGTGGGACGTCGGAAGTCGGCTATCGTAGCTCCTCAATCATTCTCGTGAAGGCCGAGATTCAGCCCCTCGAGTGAGGTAAGGCTCACCGGACTGCGGGGTGGAGGAAGCGGAGGCGGATCAGGTCCCGGAGGACCTCCCAGGCTTGCGTCGGGCGGACACGCAGGCGGGAGCCGTCGACATGGCGCCAAACGACGGGGACGCTGACAATGCCGTAGCCAAGCGATCGGGCGATGTAGAGCACTTCAGCATCGAAGATCCAGCCGCTCAGCTGCTGCTCGCGAAAGATCGCGCGAGCCGCTTCGTGCTCAAAGCCCTTCATCGGACACTGTGTATCATCGATGTCGGGGAGGACGCGCATGGCCTTGCGCATCGTCGTGAAGGCACGGCCGACGAGGCGGCGCTCGAACGGCTGGCTGGCGCGCATGTCGCTGCCATCGGGTTGGATGCGTGAGCCAATAGCGACCGGCGCGCCGAGTTTCAACTCGCGCAGCACTTGCATCGACTGTTCGGGCGGCGTGGCGAGGTCAGCGTCCATGAAGAAGATGTAGCGCCCGCGCGCCTCGAGGACGCCGGTGCGGATCGCCGCTCCCTTACCGCGATTGTGCAAATGGCGGACGATGCGCATCCCCACGTTTGCCGGCAAGCCGGCGAGGATGCGGTCGGCGACGATGCGGGGCGTGCGATCGCGGCTGCCGTCATCAGCAACGACGATCTCGCTCTCGAACGACTGCTCGGCGAGGAAGCCGATGACGCGGTCGAGGCTGGCCGGCAGGCGCGCCTCCTCGTTGTACGCCGGCAGTACGATCGTCATGAAGGGCTGATCGCGATCGTCACTGATAGAGATGTGGCGAGCCGCCTCGAGCGTCGTCACGAGGCATCCGCGGGCGGCATCGCGTCGTGGTGCGATTCGGGCCGCGATTCGGTGATGCTCTTCGAGACGGCGTCGGATCCAGGGTCATCCTTGCGACGGCGGACGATGGTTGGGGCGAAGAGGGGCTTGCCGGTCATGCCGGCGACTGCCTGTGCCACTTCACGAACATCCGCCAACCCCTCGCGCATCATCGACCGCGCGACGATGATATCGCCGACGCGAAGCCGCTTGCCGCTTTCCTTCACGAGCACCACCTCGAACTGCGCCAGGTCCTGCTGCTCGCCGCGCTGCCGCTCGCGCGTCACTTCTTCGACGCGGATCTGGTCGATCTTCCAGAACGGGACGAGTTCGATTGTGCCGACACCCATGCCGAGAAATCCTTGCTGCCAGACGCCCGACTGCTTCTGGCGATCGAATACGACGTTCGCACCTGCAACCGCGTATACGAAACCGATGCCGGCGAGCGGGATTGACAGGATCGCGATCACAAGCAATAGCAAGATGATGGCGAACGGCAGCCGATCGAGCCAGAGGATTATCGACACGAAGGCGGCGATCCCCAAGAGCAGGCCGAAGAGCGGGAAGAGCGCCGCGGCCAGCGCGGGCCGGACGTTGATGCGATCGGCCTCGATGAACGCGACGCGACGGTTCAGGTAGACGATGCGTTTTGGCGCGGGAGCGTTCGGTTCTGCAGACATGCACCGGAGTATAGTCGGCTGGTTGCTGGTGGCTTGTGGCCAATTGCTCGTTGTTGGTTGCTGATACATGACCGCCGGTGCTTGGGAAACGGAGATAGCCGCAGACAGCGTCCGGATTGGATGTGTATCGGCGATAGAATCGACGGGACGAATCGAGGGACGCACTGATGGAGGCGATACACATGCCCAGCGCGCAGCTCAACGGCATCGAGATCCATTACGAAGAGTCCGGCGCGGGGACGCCGCTCGTTCTGACGCACGGGTACTCAGCATCGCTCGCGATGTGGGCCGAGCAGGTGCCGGTGTTCGCGGAGAAGTATCGGGTCGTGACGTACGACACGCGCGGCCATGGTCAGACCACTGCGCCGTCGAACATGGAGCAATACGGACTGGCGACGGACTCCGTCGCTGACCTGCTGGCGCTGATGGACCATCTCGAGATCGGCGAGGCATACGTGGGCGGCCTGTCGATGGGCGGGATGATCGCGCAGGAGTTCGCATTGCAGCACGCTGATCGAGTAAAGGCGCTGCTGTTGTTCGATACCGGACCGGGGATGGGTGGCGCCGGGCGCGATCCGGCGCTGATGGCGCAGTTCGCGAAGATGCGCGAGATGATGCAGACGCTAGCGCGGACCAAGGGAATGGGCGCCATCATCGACGCGATGCGGAGCCGCGCCGACACGTTTCGGCCGCCATCCGGCGCACCGGTGCCGGAGGCGGTGCGGACGCATATGCGCAACATGGCGCAGATGAGCGTCGACGGCTATCTCGGCGGCAGCAAGTCGATGCAGGATTGGAGCGGGACGCGGGGCCGGCTGTCGCAGATCACTGCGCCGACGCTCGTGCTGGTCGGCGAGCACGACAACCTGCTGGGAGCGAGCCGCGAGATCCATCGCGAGATCGCGGGCAGCCGCTTCGTGCTGGTGCGCAACAGCGGCCACGGCACGAACTTGTGGCGCGCCGATGCGTTCGCGGCGGAGACGCTCGATTTCCTCGCGGCGGTCGACAAGGGCGAGGCCGTGGCAGGTGAGTTCGTGGTGGCGTGAGCTGCGGGGACAGGGCCACGGCGAAGGCGCTAAAGACGCGAAGTGACGGGCACTTCTTAGGGTGCGATGCGGACATCGAGGAGATGGAGGGCGAACGCTACGCCGCCGTGATCCGGAGGGCGGTGCCACGAACGGAAGGAACAAATGGAGCGACTAAGGTCTCCGGTCGATGGGGGTGGTCCGGAAACCTGTTGTCGCTCGTTCGTCTAACGACCGCGTAGGGCGGAAGGTGACGGGCAGGGGAGATCTTTCTGGGATGCTGTCCGTGACGATCCACGGATGGCGACAGACGCAGATCGTGGGTTGGCATCGTTCCGAGGAATTGGTCACAGGCGTTGTTCGAACAGCCTTCGCGCATGGCGCGACGAACTACGTCTCGGCAAGGAAGGCGTCGAGGATGGTGTTGAAGGCGGCGGCACGCTCAAAGTAGACGGAGTGGCCTGACTCGGGGACGCGGGCGATCCTCGCTCGGGGGATGTGTGGAGCGACGCAGTCGAGCACGGCGGGCGGGATGACTATGTCCTCGTCGCCCCAGATGAATTGCACGGGCATTCGAAGGGTCGCGGCTTCGGCGAGGGGCGTCGCGCCGGCGGCGCGCATCGTCCTCAGGCGCTGCTCGCCAGTCATCGATGTGAGAGCATCGATCTCGCGGTAGAGGAAGTGAAGGCCCGGTTGCTCCGCGAGCATGCGTGGACCCGCGCCCGGGTGCACGCCGGGAGGCAGCCGCTCGCCACGCTCGCCTACTGAGAAGGCGTCCTCGATCTCGTCCGACGCGAGACCGCCGTGGGTGTCGCAGAGGACGAGCCGGCGGACGCGATCAGGCCAGCGTAGCGCGAACTGCAGGCACGTCCAGCCACCCATCGATTGGGCAACGAGCGTTGTTTCATGAATTCCGGTCGCATCGAGCAGCAGGCGCAGGTCGTCAGCGAACGCCGCTGCGCCCGCGCCGCCGGTGGCCTCCGTCGAGCGGGCGAAGCCACGGTGATCAAAGACGAGGCAGGTGAAGCGATCGCGGAAGTGCGGGACTTGTTGCCACCACGACAGGTGGTTGCCGCCGAGCCCATGCGCGAAGACGAGCGCCTCTCCGGAACCGGCCGGGGGGCCGTGCAATTCGTAGTAGAGGCGGGCATCGGGAACGTCGACGTAGGGCATCGAGACACCTTCGGTGTTACTTCGGGTTGCCGTGTTGCCGGCGAACATCGGTTGTCACGTGCCGGCAGCGCGGCAAATCCGGTTTGGTCGGCGGTTCGCCGTGTCCGGTACCGCGTACCCGGGCATTTTTTTGGGGCGAGTGAGGTTCCTAGAGGGCACCCCCCCGCAGACTCCCTCGCCACGGCGAGCACGCAGCAGAAGGCGCTACGGTCTCTGCACTCCCACTGGTGACGTTCTACCCTAGTTGCCGAAGTCCCAGCTGCGGCCGCTGTGGTAGCGGGCGAGAATGTTCTTCGCGATGAGAATCTTGTGCACCTCGTCCGGGCCGTCCGCGATACGGAGCGTGCGCGCGCCCTCGTACATGCCGGCGAGCGGCAGGTCGCCGGAGACGCCGGCTGCGCCCCACACCTGGATGGCGCGGTCGACGACGCGGTGATAGGCGGCTGGCACGAAGATCTTGATCGCCGATATATCGGTGCGCGGATCGATGCCGCTTTCCATCTTCTCGGCGGTATGAATCGTCATCAGGCGCGCCGCCTGGATGTCGATGTAGGACTCGGCGATGAAGCCCTGCATGAACTGCTTCGTCTCGAGCAGGCCGCCGTGAACCTCGCGGCTCATCGTCCGCTCGACCATGAGGTCGAAAGCGCGCCACATCTGGCCGATCGAGTTCATGCAGTGGAAGACGCGTCCGGCGCCGAGGCGATCCTGTGCCGCCTGGTGGCCCGTACCGGTTTGGCCGAGCTGGTTCGTGACTGGGACGCGGACGTTGTCGTAAACGATCTCACAGTGATCGCTGTCGCGATTGCTCCACACGGGCACGCCACGAATGATGTTGACACCGGGCGTGTCCTTGGGGACGATGATCTGCGTCATCTTGCCGTTGCGTTCGGCGGGACCGTCCGGGTCGTCGGTGCGGCACATGACGATGAAGAAGTCGGCGCGCTTGCCGTTCGACGTGAACCACTTGTGGCCGTTGATCACCCATTCGTCGCCGTCGCGACGCGCGCTCGTGCGGATTGACCGCGGGTCGGAACCGGCCTGCTCAGGCTCGGTCATCGAGAAGCCGGACTCCATCTTGCCTTCGATCAGCGGCAGGAGCCACTTCTTCTTCTGCTCTTCGGTGCCGTACTTGACGAGGATCGTCTGGTTGCCTGAATTCGGCGCGACGACTCCAAAGAGCGATGCGGCGCCGGACGCGTAGGCGAGCACCTCGTTCATGTAGGCATGCTCGAGAAAATTGAGGCCGGAGCCGCCGTACTCCTTCGGCAAGTGGGGCGCCCAGAGGCCCGCCTTCTTCACCTCGGCCTTTATCCCCTCGCGCAGGTCGCGCGCGTGCTGGATTTCGGCTTCTGAGACACGACTGCCGTCGCGCCACGCCCACAGCTCGTTCTCGTGCGGAAGGATCTCCTCGTTCACGATCGCCGCCGTCTTAAGGCGAATGTCGTTAATCTCGGAAGAGACGGCCGGTATCGGCTGGACGTTCATGCGCATGGGGAACTCCTCTCGCAAGGATGGTGGATCGCTAAAGCTTAGGGGATCGGCGGCATACGCGCGAAGCAGAGTTGTTGCTTCGTGCGTCGGCATCTGGCGCGAATTTGTACCGAGCTACACGCGGCTGCGACGAAGCGCCAGACGAAGCCCGAACAGACCAACGGCAACGATCACGATTCCCAGCAGCGCCGAAAGCGTTTTCCAGCCCCCGGCGCCGTTCCCACCAGGAGGATTCGCGGGGTCTCCGCCTGGCGCATCGGCATCAAGGCCACCGAGCAGCGCGGCCGGCGTGGGCGTCGGGCTCGCTGCGGGCGTCGAAGTGCTGGTCGGCGGGGGCGTATTCGTCGGGGTGGCGGCGACGCCCGTCCACGCCTGCGCCGTGAATGCCAGCGGCGTGCTCGCCTTTGCGTTCAACGCCTGGGCTTCTGCGACGGTTTCTCCCGGCGCTTCGTAGTACATCGTCCGAAACGCGTTCATGAACTTCGTGCAACCGAGCCTCGGGTCGGTGCATGGAATCGCCTGGTTGATCCAGGGACCGCTCGATCCGTACGCGAATCCGTCGCCCGTGCACTGCGTTTGGCTGCCCCCGCTCGGCGTCGAGTCATCCAAATAGTACGAGGTCGTGACGAAGGGGCTTTCGTTGGTCGAGAACGAGAGAGACATGACGAGGGCGCCCTGCGCGCCGTTCACCATCTCCCACTGCAGCGGGCCGGTGGCGGGAGAGTCCGGGTTGCCGTCGATGAGGACGCCGCCGGTGTTCAAGTTGTCGTAGTACGTCATGCCGGAGGCCGCCGGGCTGTAATCGAAGAAATCGAGGATGCCGGCGATGTCATGCACGCGCAGAAATGTTCGCATGTCCTGACGCTGGGCGTAGAAGATGTGCTCGCGCTGGGTAAGAGGGCCGCTGTTGGCGCCGAGGTACGAACGGATAGCGCGGACCGGTCCGCTCTTGTTGATCACGAAGGCGCCCTCGGCGCTATCGAAGGTGTCTTCGCTCCGCGTGCACGTGCCCGGAGCGAACAGCGATTTGTGCCGGTCGAGGATGTCGACGCCTGTTGATGCGCCCGCTGTGATGGTCAGGCGATCATCCGCCCATCGATCGAGGAAGTGATGCGTGTAGAACGGCGATGTGATCGTCGTGTTCTCGAGGTTTGGGCCGTTGCTCTTGTTGTAGGTCGTAAGGTAGGCACCGGAGTTGAGGCTGAAGTTGTAGGCGACGTACGACTGGCCTGCGCCCGGCGAGAGCGTGCCGCTTCGGAAGAGATACACGTAGCCGGTCTGCCCGGCTGCAAGTGGGTCGGTAATCGTCAGTTGGACGCCGGTGTTCGCGATAACGCCGGCCGGCTCGGAGAACGATGGCGGGGTCCCGCCCGCGTCCTTGGCCATGAAGGCGATCTCGTCATCGCTGTCGAACATCGGGTTCGGATCGGCGCCGGTGAACGTGGCGGCGTCGGTGTACTGCGGCGCGGTGATCCCGCTCGCCGGGTCGTTGTAGATGAGGCCGAAATCCTTGGTCGTCCGCTCGTCCACCTGGACGGGCACCTGTATCCAGCCGGTGGTGTACTTGAACGCAACGAGATCGCCGGGCGGAATGCCCTGCAGCGACGGCACGTCGGCGCCAGTGAGGACGACAGGGTCTTCGGAACGCGTGAGCGTGCTCGATCCGGTCGCGTAGGCGACGTGTCGTGTCCCTAGCGTCGAAGAGCAGAGCATAACGAGCGCGCAGACGGAGACAATCGTGGGGAGACGATGCATCGGGTGAACCTCGCAGGCGGCGATTGCGATGCGCCGCGGGCAACTCTCCCCCAAGAGTACGCCTATCGTACACGACTGAGAGCGGCCGCGTTGCGGCTGCCGTCAACATCGGTCTGGAGCGGCGCATACGCACATACGAAGCCGCCCACCGCGTCCAAACTGCGGGCGTCGCCGGAATCATCCGCCCGCGTCGCGACGCGATGCCGGTCGTCACCATCTGCCGCCTCGACCGCGAGGCGCGACGATGCGAATATTGAGCAAGCGGCGCGATCGTCCGGCGAGAGAGAGCGTGATGCGATGCCATCTACGGCACCAGCAGGAATCGACGAGCAGCGGCTCGAGGTGTGGCTCGCCGATCACGTGCCGGGGGTGATGCCGCCGTTTGCGTATGAGCTGATTACCGGTGGCAACTCCAATCTTACGTACAAGGTGTCGGACGCGGCGAGTCATCGCTACGTGCTGCGGCGACCGCCGCTCGGTCATCTGCTGGCGACGGCGCACGACGTCGCACGCGAGTACCGGATCGTCGCCGCTCTGGCGTCGACAACCGTACCGGTGCCGCCGGCTCTCGCGGTATGCGAGGACAGCGGCGTCAATGGCGCGCCGTTCGCCGTCACGGGCTTCGTTGACGGAACCGTGATCGATCGTCCTGAGAAGGCAACGCCGCTTGATACGACGGCAAGGCACGAGGCCTCGATGCATCTGATCGACGTGCTCGCCGACTTGCACGGCGTCGAGCTCGACGCCGTCGGCCTCTCGGGACTCTCACGCCATGACGGCTATCTCGAGCGCCAACTGCGTCGCTGGTCGAAGCAGTGGGCCGCGTCGCGGACGCGCGAGCTGCCGATCATTGACGATGTTGAGGAGCGGTTGCGGGAGAAGCGCCCGGAGCAGCGTGGTGTGACGATCGTGCACGGTGACTATCGCTTCGGGAACTGCCTCGTCGACATGAAGGCGCGCAGAGTGTCGGCTGTGCTCGATTGGGAACTCTGTACGCTCGGCGATCCGCTGGCCGATCTCGGGCACCTCGGCATCTACTGGCACGATCCTGCACGGCCCCTGGCGCTGAGCAACGATCCGACCTCTGGCGGCGGGTTCCCACCTTTCGGTGAGCTGTTGGAGCGTTACGGGGCGCGGACCGGACGCGATGTCTCGAAGATCGAGTACTATCGCGCGTTCGCGGCATGGCGGCTGGCGATCATCGGTGAGGGCGTGGCATCGCGCTATCTCGAGCATCACCCGGACGACGTCGCGGCGCTACGTGCGTCGCAGGTCGTCGTCGAGCGGCTCGGCGCCTTCGCACTCGCGTCGCTGGGCGGAGGTTAGGGCGCCAGCCAGCATCGTGGGAGAGGCGTCGACGAAGTGATGGCTGTGAGATTGCACCCAAGTACGATGCCGAGTATCGGACCGATGGGCGGCGTCTCCGAGTCGAGCTGCTGCGCTTATCACCTCCGAACGCGCGCGATCGTCAGAACCGCGACGAGCGATCTTACGATGTCCGGCTTCACTCGGGCAGCCAGCCGACGGCTCACACGATCGAGGAACTCCTGCGCCTTTTGCTCACCGAGCTGCCGCGTACCGGACTGAGTGGCGAGATTGCCGAGGTAGTCATCGACAGACAATGTGACATCGAAGGGGTAGCGTTCGCGCGCCACCTCTTCGAAGTAGCACTGAGCTTCGGGCGAGAGACGGAACGGGCGAATGTTCTCCGGCGGGGGCGGGGGCGCGCCCACGTATCCCACCGCTCGATAGTCCTCTTGCACCTGATCGAAAAAGGGATCCGCATCGGCAGGTGTAACCCACAGGCCGTTGCCGATGGCGAGGTACCCCTTAGGTTCCAGCATTTGTGCCGGCTTCGAGTAACGCACTTCCGGATCGACCCAGTGAAGAGAATTGATCGCCACCACGGCCGAGTAGCGTGACCGGCCGGGTATCCAGGCCTCGAAGGACGACGTCGTGACGGTAACCGCTGGGAAGCTCGCGAGATTCCCACGCGCCAAGGCCGCCAACTCCGCTCCGAGCTCGACGGCGTCTACCGCGAGGCCGCGCTCGGCAAGGGGCATTGTCGCCTGACCGGTTCCGCATCCAATCTCGACTACCGCATCACCGCGGCCGAGTTCCGCGAGGCGGATAAGGTCATCGAAGAGCGCATTGGGGCAGACCGGGCGCGTTCGTTCGTAGAGGTCGGCGGCAAGATTGAAGCCCGCCCGCAGCTCAATACGGTCGTCCTCAGGCAACGTGTTCATGCTGGATGTTACCCAACGCAATCGGCGGCACGTCGGTGGTGTTCCGCGCCGAGAGGTCGACGCCAGGCCGGATCAAAACCAGCCGCCATGGCGGGCGGCTGGGTTGGATGCGAGATTGGCTCCCCGGGCTGGATTCGAACCAACAACCTATCGGTTAACAGCCGATTGCTCTACCGTTGAGCTACCGAGGAATGGAGCACGTTAGCGTCGAACGCACCGCATAATATCGAATCGCCGCGATCGTGGGAAGCGTCATGATGCGAGACCGGGATGTGGTGCGGAGAGGCTCGCTGACGCGTAGCCACGTCATGGATTAGTTTCGCTCTACGCTCCATCCTCGCCCTTCGTCTTCGACGACTGCCAATGACCGTTCGGTAACATCTGCTGCGGCGGACGCTGTTAAGATGATCGCGGAGTAGATCAGCTTGACCGAAGCCCGCGAAATCCTGCGTACCGAAGGGCTCTGGAAGCGATACGGCCGGATCACGGCCGTCGCCGACATGAACCTGCGCGTGTACGAACGCGAGGTCTTCAGCTTCCTCGGGCCCAACGGCTCCGGCAAGAGCACAACCGTCGGCATGATCCTCGGCCTCGTGCGGCCGACACTCGGGCATGCCTACGTGTTCGGCGACGACATGCAGACGCACCCCTGGCCCGCGCTCAAGAAGGTCGGAGCCGTAATCGAATCACCGGCGTTCTATCCGTACCTCAGCGGCAGCGACAATCTCCGCGTGATCGCGATGGCGCTCGGCGATATTCCGAAGACGCGCATCGAGGAGATGCTCGAGTTGGTTGGCCTGCGGGAGCGCGGGCGCGACGCGTACAAGACCTACTCGCTCGGGATGAAGCAGCGGCTCGGCATCGCATCGACACTGCTGCGCGACCCGGACCTGATCATTCTCGACGAGCCGACGAATGGCCTCGATCCGGCAGGCACGCGCGAGGTTCGCGAGCTGATCCCCAATCTGGCGCGACAGGGGCATGCGGTGTTTCTATGCAGCCACTTACTGCACGAGGTGCAGACGGTCAGCGACCGTGTAGCGATCGTGAAGAAGGGGCGGATGGTGGCGCAGGGGACCGTCGAGGAGTTGCTCGGTCGCGGTCAGTACCTACGGATACGCGCGGCGGACAACGATGCTCTGGCGGCGGCGCTCGGCGGCGTGCCGTTCGTCACGGGAGTCGAGCGCATCGATGGCTACGTGCGCGCGGAGGCGCCGACGGCCAAGGCCGCGGAGCTGAACCAGGCGCTCTCGACGCTCGGCGTGTACGTCTCCGAACTGTCGCCGTGGGAGGTCGAACTCGAGAGCAAGTTCCTCGAGCTCACGAACGACGAAGAAGAGGAGGTCGCGCGGTGACGATGTCGCGCCTGATCGCCGTCGAGTTCTTCAAGCTGCGTAAGCGGATGATGACGTGGCTGGTGACGGCCGTGCTCGTCGCACTCGTGATCCTTCTCTACTCGATCCTTTGGAATGTCAGCGGCCGCGCCGGCGGCTTCCGCGATGCGGGGCGCTTCGTCACGTATCAATCGCTGCGGCGCTCGCTGTTCTTGTCGGCCGGCGTGCCCATCGCGCTCAACGTCTGCGCCGCATTCGGCACGTTGCTGGCGATCATCCTCGCGGCCGGCGCGGCGGGCGGCGAGTACGCGTGGGGCACGGTGCGGCTGATGGCGACGGCGTCAAGCGGACGACTACGGCTGATCTCGGCGCGACTGATCGTCGTGGGTGGCTTGGTGGCCGGCGGCGTGCTGCTGGCGGTTGCTGTGGCGCTGGCGTACAGCGCGATCATTACGGCCGTAAACGGCGGGGCAAGCTGGGACTTCCTGACTGCGGGTTGGCTGAAGGATCAGTTCTTGAGCTACCTGCGGACGGTGTTCGTCATGGCGCCATATGTGGCACTCGCGTTCGCGGCAGCGACGATCGGCCGCTCGACGCTCGCCGGCGTCGGCGCGGGCATCGGCGTGGCGTTTCTCGAGCCGCTGATCAGCGGCCTGATGCGACTGGGCGGGCCGCCGTGGCACGGCATTCCGAGCTACCTGATCAGCGCCAATCGCAACATCATTCTGCTTCAGAATCACCTGCCGCCGGGCGTACCGTCGTTCGGCGGCCCGGACGCGCGCGATGCCGCGAGCGGGAGCGTGCACTCCGTCGAGGCGTCGTCGATCATCCTCGCGGCGTGGATCGTCGGGTTCATCGCGGTCGCGTTCGCGGTGTACCGCCGACGCGACATCACGGCGGGTGGCGGCGCGTAGCTGGGAAGTGAGACACCGAACGGAGCGGACGGGAAACGGCAAACTCTTTTTGCGGTGTAACGGTGACGCATCGCCACCGGAGTGACCTAATTTGAAGCGGAGCGACACATGAAGCTGCTCGGCGCCGTGCCGTACTCGCGCGTCTCGGACATGGCCCGCAGCCTCCGATTTTATGTCGATGGGCTCGGGTTCTCGCTCGAGGATCGGCTGGAGCACGATGGGGTCGTTTTCTTCGCGCGGCTCAGCAAAGATGGGTTCGGGATAATGATCAGCGACCGCCCGGCGGACCTGATCAATGCGCCGCACGTCGACGAACACCACGAACATGACGACGATGGGCAGCACGTCTTCCGCGGAGCAAACGCACTGCACGACGGCGGGTTAGACGTGCTCACCTACCTGTACGTCGAGAACGCTGATGCCGCGTATCGGGAGCTTCGTCTTCGCGGTATCGACCCTGCCGAAGCACCACAGGACAAGTTCTACGGCGTGCGCGAGTTCTTCGTGCGCGACCCCGACGGCTACTATTTCGCGATCGCTCAGCGACTGACGGTCGAAGCGCAACCCTGAGCCATGCACCATCTGGAGGCCACTATTCGTCGCGCGGGGGAGGAGCGTCCTTCTGGAGAAGCTGCACGGGGACGCCGTTGGCGGCGGCGGGCGCGATGCGGGCGACGCGCGTGTTTGGCCACGCGCCGGCCTCGGCATTCGACACCTCGACGCCCTTAGCTCGCAGGTCGGCGACCGCCGCATCGACATCGTCGACGACGAGTGAGATGGAGTGCATGCCGGGGCCACGCTCGCTCATGGTGCGCGCGATGCCAGTGTCGCCCGAAAGGGGCTGCACGAGCTCGACGAAGGCATCGCCTGCCGGCAACTTCGCCATGCGGATCGGCATGAAGGATGGCTCGTGCGTTTCCGCTACCTGCAGGCCGAGATGCTCGCGCCAGTTCGCGGCGGTGGCCGCGATGTCGGCGGTTGAGACGACGACGTGGTCGAGCGACCGCACTGTGAAGGCGCGGCGAGGCTGCGTGTTGTTGAGCGCGTCCCCCTGCGCGGCCCGCGACTCGGGCCGAAACGACTCGGGCGTGTGCTCGATGAGCAGCGTCGCAACGCCGTGCGTGGCCTCGCCCTTGGCAGTTGCCACGATCGTACCGGGCTTTATGCCCGGCCGAGGACCGGAGGTCTCGATGCCGGCGCTGTTGAGACGCGCGCAGGTCGCCTCGATACTATCGACGCCCCACGCGAGGCCCCAAATCCGATCCGGCTTCCCCTCACCCGCGCGGCTCTGCGACGCGCCACCGCTAATCTCGATCGTGATATCGCCGAGACGGAAGAAGAGAATCCGGGTGTTGCGATCGGGGAACGTGCGGTCGAGCGCGAGCCTCGCGCCGATCTGATCGTCCCAGACGCGGCGCGCGGCTTCCATGTCAGCGGAGAGGACGACGGCGTGATCCATCCGGCGAACGAACGTGCCGGGGTCGGACGTGATCTCGGCGGATGGCAGCGTTTCGGCGGGGGACATGTGCTCGATGACGAAGATGCGCGCGCCGTTTGTCGTTTTTGGATCGACGAGCGCGTTACGCCAGCTGCGGCGGGCGCCGGTGATGAGATCGACGCCGTTGCCGTCATGCGGATCGGCTATGTCGATGCCGTTATCGCGCATGCCGCGCGCCGTCGCCTTCACATCATCCGTGCCGAGCGCGAGCGCGTACACACCCTCGCCGTGCTTGTCGAGGTGCTTCGCCAGCTGCTCGCGCCACTGCTTCTCCTTGGCCTTGCCAGCGCCCATCGCAAGCAGCTCGATGTAGGTGTTTTCGATACGAAACAGGGTGTTGTTGGTGCCGTATCTTGGGTGCTCGCCGCGCCACGACGGCGCGCGCCCAAACAGCGTCTCGTAATCGCTCGTCGCGGCATCGAGATCACGGACGGCGATGACGACGTGGTCGAGGGTGAGGCTAGACGCCATCAGTGCGTCACCTGTTCGGTCGAATGAAGCTGCGCATATTCGTCTAACGGCTGGCAGAGCTCGACGAGCGTGCCATCCATGGCGTTCGGGTGCAGAAAACAGATGCGGCCGGCAATGCCGATGCGCGTCTCCTGGTCGATCAACTCCGTGCCGGATCCGCGCAGGTCAGCGAGATCACGCTCGACGTCGTCGACGTGAAAGCAGATGTGGTGCAGACCCTCTCCCTTCCGCTCGAGGTAGCGGGCGACACCGTTGTCAGCGACGGTGGGCTCGAGGAGTTCGATCTCGCTGTCACCCAGGGTGAGCAACGCCGCCTTGACTCCCTGCTCGGGGATCAGCTCCATCTTGTGGAGTGCGAGGCCGAGTGTATCGCGATAGAACCGCATCGCCTGCTCGATATCGCGCACGACGATCCCGACGTGATGCACCTTCTTGATCATGCGGCGAGTGTAGCGAAGGCAGTTTGTAGCGGCCACCGCCGTTGGTCGCTGGTAACTCGTGGCTGGTTGCTGGTGCCTGCGGCTTCTGCCGGCCTACTTGTTGCTCGTGCTCGTTGCTTGTCAAAGGTGGTTGGTGACTGACCTTCGGGTTTCACTTCGCATTTCCCGCATCGGCGTCGTGCTCTCGGGCGATTCGTACTTCTCGCCTCCCGACTCTCACCGCGTTAGGATCGGCGCATGTCGGGTCGAACTATCCTCATGTCGCTTGGCGTAATGCTGGCGCTGCTCACCGTCGGTTGTTCCGGCCGCGCATCCGCGCCGACGGAGACGCCCACGGTCGGGGCGAGCGATACGCCGACGCCGGGCCCGCCGACGGTCACGCCGTTCCCGAGCTTCACGCCGACGCCGGTGCTCTCCGTCGGTGCGGCGATCGTTGTGGGCGGCGACCTGCGTGTCAGAGACGGACCGACGACGAGCGGGCCGGTCGTCAGGACAATCAAGGATCTCGCGCGCGTGCAAATCGACTCCGCCGTCCAGGGCGAGAACGTACTGGTGGGCAACCAGACGTGGCTCACGACGATCCCGACGTGGACGCGAACATGGTTCAAACTCACAGATGGAAGTTATGTGTACTCGGCATTCGTATTCATTCTGACCCCCGGGGATACCTCGCCTCTCGCCGATGCGCGCGGCGAGGAGAAATGGGTCGACGTTAACGTGACGACGCAGACGGCCTCGGCAATGATCGGCGACGCGGCCGTGTACACGGCGCTCGTCTCGACGGGCCAGCCGGCGTTTCCAAGCCCGCTCGGGACGCACTCGATCGAGAAGGATGGCCGGCTCGCGGTCGAGCGGATGACGGCGACGCAGGCGGGGTACACGGCGGGCCAGGCGTCGTACGACGTCGAGCGCGTGCTCTTCACCCAGTACTACGATCGCGGCGGCGACGCGCTGCACCTGAACTACTGGCGGCCACAAGAGGTCTTCGGGCAGACGGCCACGAGCCACGGGTGCGTCGGCATGCAGCTCCACGACGCGCAGTACTTCTGGCTCTTCGGCGCGCCGGGGATGCGAGTGGAGATCCACGCCTAGCCGTCTGGTGACCGGTGGTCGGTGAGGGCGAAGCGTGATCCGGCAGGCGCCTCAGCACTCCGCTTCATTCGACCGGCGATGCAAATCGAGGCGTGACCTTCATACATCGCATTGGCTGAGCACTGACTCTCAAGAAGCACTGGAGGAGATCGGCACCGCCTCGAGTGGCGCGCGTGGGGTCGGCGCTATAGCTCTTCGTCGACGAGGATGGCGACGGGGATTGCGCGCGCGTCGGAGCCGCCATTTCCACCGTCGGCGGGCGGCTGAGCGTTGCGGGAGGTGCGCCACCAGGCGATTGCTACCGCAATGACGATAAGCGCCGTGAAGAACCATTCGAGCAGGCGCGCCATCGTCTTCGTGTCGCCGAAATCGAGGCCGGCGAGGCCGAGCACGACGCCTATCAACACGTACAGCGTCACCCACGCGCTCCCACCCAAGTAGTCGAGGGGGGCCCACTTGCGGAAGGGGACGCCGAACATGCCGGCGCCGGCGGGGCCGACGACGCGCGAATAGCCGGCAAAGTGGTAGCCGAGAATGATCCAGGTGTGGTTCTTATCCATCGCGCCGCGGAACTTGTCCATCATGACGCCGATGCTGCCGCGTTCGAGGAAGCGGCTCCAGCCCATGCGGCCGATGAAGTAGCTCGTCGTGTCGCCGATTATCGTGCCGGCGATGCCGAGGGCGACGACCAGCGGCAGGTTGATCGAGCCGTTCTCGGCGGCGAGCCCGGCAAGGATGAGGATGATCGATCCCGGCACGAGCAGGCCGAGGAACATCGCATTCTCCATCAGCACGCCGAAGAAGACGACGTAGTAACCGTAGTGCACAAAGAGTTGCTCCAGCTTGCGCAGCGTCCACTCGCTCAGCCGCTGTGGCGCGTGCAGGTAGTGGTTGACGGCGCCGAACGGTGACACGTAGGGGAGCACGAAGAAAACCAGCGCGAAGCCAAGCGCCAGCCAATTCGCGTTCTTCTTAAGCCACTCGGTGAATCGATCTGTGTGTTCTTCGGGCTCGTCGGCCACGGGGGCTCCGTCCGTCGCTACGTCGCAGCCTCGATGAGCTGCGCGAGCGCGAAATCCTTCTCGGTGATGCCGCCCTCGCTATGCGTCGCAAGGGCGATGCGAACGCGGTTGTATCGGATGTCGATGTCGGGATGATGATCCGCGGCGTTTGCCAGATCGGCGACGCTGTTCACGAAGGTCATCGCCGCACGAAAGTCGTCGAACGAGAACTCCTTGCGGATCTCGCCATCCTCCAGCCGCCAGCCGGCAAGAGCTTCGAGACGCGCGGAGACATCGCGATCGTTGAGGGCGGACATGCCTCATTGTCGGGCAGTTCGCGCGAGAGTACAACAACGGGTGTGTGACACCGGAGATCGGGCGCTTCTAGCTCCTCGGTATCGCTCCTCACCTATGTGCGCCGGAGCGCGTCCAGGTTCGCGTCCCGCCCACTTCGTCGCGCTCTGTGATGCGGATGGCGCCGGCGTCCCAGAGCACACGCTCCGCTCGGTCGACGATCGATCGGTCGCTTAAGGCGAGGTGAATCGACGCCGGCGACGCGTCAGCGCTATCCGCTGGCTCGATGCCCCATGCTTCGTCGTCAGTGAGTGTGATGTATACGCCGCAGAGCGCGGCAGCGATGTGCAAGAACATCGCCCAGCTTGCCACCTCGAGGGCGGTATTCGTGCCGAACAGCGGCGTGTCGACGCCGAGCGAGCCGATAGCGAGGCCGATCAGGCCACCGACAAGCGCGCCCGGGACTCCCCATAGGAACCCGCTCCAGATCGCCCGCACGGCCAGCGATGTGCGTTGCGGTGACGGACTCACGGTCGGAGGTGATGCGATCACCGGCGGAGTCTCGTCGACTGCTAGCAGTTCGATCTCGATGCTCAGGGAGCGCAGTGCAGCCGCCGCTTTCTGCGCAATCGCCTGATCGTCGTAGGACGCGGCCACGTTATACCGCGGCGTTTGGCGTGCGAGCAGCGTCGGCTCGTTCTCGATCAGTTTTACCGATGGGTCGGACATCGTGCCCATTGTATCGATACTGCGGACGGCTCGGCTGGTACGAGGTAGGCCACGGTATGCTGCAACACAGCGTATGTACGGCGTTTGAGGAGACGATTCGAGATGGCCGGCACCAACACATTCGATCCCGCGCTCATGATGAATCAAACGCCGGATGCGCTGATTTACGCGGATCGTGACGGCGTCATTCGCGTCTGGAATCCGGCCTCCGAGCGCATTTTTGGGTTCAGTGCCGAGAGTGCGATCGGCCAGAATCTCGATCTCATCATCCCGGAGAATCTGCGTGACGCGCATTGGACCGGGTACGAACGCGCGCTCGCGGCGGGCGACACGAAATATCGCGGGGAATCTCTGCCGACGAAGGCGCTGAAGGCGGATGGCTCGACGATCTACGTAGAGCTGAGCTTTGCGATTGTGCACGGCGCGGACGGCGAAGTGATGGGAGCGATGGCGCAGGCACGCGACATCTCTGAGCGCTTCGAGCGTGATCGCGCCACGCGGAGGAAGCTTCGAGAGCTGCAGGAAGCGGTCGACAAGGCCGCGAGCACGTAGGCGGTCTCCGAGCTACTCCGCGACCAGCGCTGCGCCCTCGATCGCGGCGCTCGCGTCGGATGCGAGATAACGGACGGCGGCGGGAACGTCGAGCGGCTGCGCCGCGTGATGCTCCTTGAGCGCGGGGCCGATTGCATCGGCGACAGCGCGCGAGACGATCACAGCGTTCGCGCGTAGGCCCGCGTCGGCGAGATTACGCGTCCATGCGAGCAGCGCGTGGTTCGCCGCGGGATCGGCGTCGGCGACGATGATAACGATCGCCGGATCCGAGCGGAGGCCGCTCAGCGTCTCGCGACTCACCTCCGCGTCAGCGTGCCAGACGAGGATGCTGATCGGGCCGAGCTCTACGGCAGCATCGGCGATCGCCTCGGCGACGGTCGTCTCGCGGCCGTCCGAGGTGAGCGCGATACCCTTGCGGCCGAGCGCCCAGAATTCGTTGGCCGCGCTGTTCGCCGCGAACTCGGCCTTGGTGTCCTCGGTGACGGTGACGACGGCGACGTTCGCGCCGGCCTCGGCGAGCGCGACAGCGGCGGCGCGGCCAGCGGGACGCTCGACGCCAAGGACCAGAGCGTTGCGGCCGGCGAGCAGCGTCGCGTCGGTCATGAGCGCACCGCCGTCATCCAGATGTGGTTGCAGAAGTAGCGGTTGAGCGGCGGATATTGGCTCAGCGGCCGCAAGAATCGCACGAAGTCGAGCACGCGCAGTTCGATGTTGAGCCGTCGCGATTCGAAGTACCCACCCTTGGCCGGAGGCTCCCAGAACTCGATGTTGCGGACGGCGAACCCGTGATGCTCGACCTCCGCGCGGAGCTTCGGCGCCGATTGTTCGTTGATGTGCATCTCGCGCTCGAACGTGTCGTGCGGGAACTCGCGACCGACCGGCAGCATGGTTTCGTTGAGCAGGCCATCGCTGATCTTGAGCGCGCGCGCGGCCTCTAGCGCAACTTGATTGATGCGACGGCTGTAGTGCGGGTAGACCGTTTCCTCGAAGACTTTGTTTGGCGATGTGTGCATGACGAGGAGGCCGCCGGGCCGAATCGTACGATGCAGCTCGTCGAACGCGAGCGCGAGCTCATGCGGGTAGAGGTGCTCGACGACGTCCATCATGAATACGACGTCGAAGAAGGCGTCATCAAAACGCAGGTCCTTTACGTCCATCTGCTCGATGTGTGTGCGGCGCTGCAGCTCTGCGTCGATGCCGGCGAGCGCACCGGCGGCGATGTCCACGGCCGCCTGTGCGTAGTCGATACCCCACGCATCTGCGCCACGAAGCGCTGACTGGATGACGAGCTCGCCACGGCCGCAGCCAATATCGAGCACGCGCTTGCCACGGAGCTCGCCGGCGAGCGAAAGCGCCTTGATGAAGCGCGGTCCGACTTTGCGGCCGGCGCTGACGACGAAGTCTTCGTAGCCGTGACAGTTGGTCAGGTAGTAGTCGTCGGTGTAGACATCCGGCTCGACGCGCTCGGGCGATGTCTTATCACTCGTCGTCAAGATGCACCGCCTTTCGCGACGTGGCGATCGTGCGCGCGCCGAGATGCTCGTCGCGCAGGAGATCACGGAGATAAGCAGCGTCATAGCCGTGCGCGTTCAAGAAATCGGCGACGCCAGCCGAGCGCTCGGGGCGGCGGAGCATCACGTTGGCGACGAGCTGCCATTCGAGCGGCACGACGGGGATGTGGTACTGCTCGAAGTGAAGTACGCGCACCTTGTCGCTCCAGCGGGCGAAATGCTCTGTGGCATTGATCACGCCATCATCGCAGTGGATCACGAGGTCGCCCATCACCTCAACTTTGACGTCGCGCACTTCGAAGATGCCGAAGTGGCTCGAGTAGCGGTCGGATTCGCTGAAGGCGACGGGGCGCACCGTGGCGCCGCAATTGCCAACAGCGCCGGACATGATGTAGGCGCCCTCCATCGTGGTCACGAGATCGATGTCGGGCGGGATGTAGTGGGGGATGCCCTGGAGCACCGAGGCGGTGCTGCCCATGACGGCCCACGGCTGCTGCGCCTTGAACATGGCGGGTACGATGGCGCGCAGGATCTCGAGGAGCGCATCGCAAAGCTCCTGCGTCAGACCGTCGCCGGCGGTGACATCTTCGCCCATCGGGCTAGTTTAGCGTGGTTAGTTTGTCGTTCGTAGTTTGTCGTTTGTAGTTGCGCCTCGGTTCGCGGTTCCTGGTCAGATCTCGAACGTTAACCATCACAGATTATTCTCGCAGCCATGCATCTCGCGTGCACCAAAACCGACCTGAATTATGAAGTACGAAGGAAAACCTACAGATCTGCCCGCCACCATGGGCCGAGCTCGGCGGCGAGGCGAAGACCGTGCTCGTAGCCGCCTTCGGCTGCGATGGCGCCGGACGCCGGGTCCATGCCGTTCGCGACGCGCGGTTGGAGCGCTTCCTCGACAACGATCACGCGGACGGACGCGCCCTGTTCTTCAAGCTGCGCGCGCTCGTGCTCGGCCTGCCGCGTGGATAGACGGCCGACGCCCTCGGTTCCCTTCGCCATTGGGGCGAGAATCAGCACGATGTCCGGGCGGATCGCCGTCACGGCGTCAGCGGAGGTGCTCGAGCGGACGCCGCCGTCGGTGTAGCGGCGGCCTTCGATCTCGACCGACGGAAACATGCCGGGCACGGAGCAAGATGCGGCGATCGCGCGGGCGATCGGCACGCCCTGGCTGCGGTCGATGGTGCGGAATGCGCCGGTCTCGCAATCGACGGCGGTAATGAGCAGCGGCTTGTCCGGCCAGTCGGACACGCCTTCGGCGAACTGCGCCACCCACTTGTCCTCGGGTACCGTTTTCGCCTGCATCGCGACACGGCCGATCTGCGCGCAACGGTCCGGCGTCATCTCGTCGAACGAGGCCCAGAGCTTGAACGCCTCCATGACGTGCGATGGATCCGATGGCATGTTGTTGCCGGCCGGCGGTTTGCGGTCCCCATGCTCGCGCAGCAGCTCGCGTGCGTCGCGCCCGAGCGCGATCTGGGTGCCGACCACAGAGCCGGCGGAGGTGCCGACGATGAGATCGGCGTCCCGAAGGTCTGCGCCGCCTTCGAGTAGGCCGGCGAGGAGGCCTATCTCCCAACCGACTCCGACTGCGCCGCCGCCGCCGAGCACAAGCGCTCTCTTCATTCGGTTCTCCTCAATTCTTCTCACGACCTGACGGACGCGGCCGACGCGCGGTCAACCCGGTGTCCACGCTGCGCGCTTAACGACGAAGTACTCTAGTGAGTCGGCGAGGGCGAGCCATGATGCCTCGACCATGTCGGTGCTGGCGCCGACGGTGGTCCAGAAGTGTTCGCCGTCGGTGGACTCGATGAGCGAGCGAACGGCCGCACTGGTACCGGCGGCGCTGTCGATGATCCGCACCTTGAAGTCGACGAGCTTCACGGCGTAGATAGTCGGGAAGAACTCGACGAGCGCCTTGCGCACGGCGGCATCGAGCGCGTTGACAGGACCGTTGCCCTCGGCCGCGGTCTGGAGCAGCTTGCCTTCGACACGCACCTTCACCATGGCCTCTGCCTGCATCTCGCGATCGTGATCGGCGTTCGCGGAGGCGCGGCGCTCGACGATCCAGAAGTCCTCGAGTTCGAAGGGCGGCGTGTACCCGGGACGGGCGCGGCGGACGAGCATCTCGAACGAGGCCTCGGCGCCCTCGAACGCGTAGCCCTTCGCCTCCTGCTCGTTGACGCGCTCCTGCAGGACGCGCGCTTCATCACGGGACAGCTCGAACTCGAACCCACGCTCCTTGAGCTTCTGTCGCACGCCGCTGCTGCCACCGAGCTCGGAAACGAGCAGACGACGGGTGTTGCCGACGGATGCAGGCGGCACGTGCTGGTAGCTCACGTCGGACTTGAGCATCGCGGCGACGTGGAGACCGCCCTTGTGGGTGAACGCGCTCGTGCCGACGTATGGCTGGTACGGGCTCGGGACCATGTTGACTATTTCACTGACGTAATGGCTGACGTCGGTGAGCGACGCCAACTGGTCGTCGCTGACGACGTCGAGGCCGAGCTTGAGCTTGAGGTTGGCCATGATGCTGATGATGTTGGCGTTACCACAACGCTCGCCATAGCCGTTGACGCAGCCCTGCACATGGCCGACTCCCGCCTCAACGGCGGCGATCGTGTTGGCGACGGCGAGGTCGGCGTCGTTGTGCGTGTGAATGCCGAGCGGCGCATCGACCTCGGCCTGCACCGCGTGGATCGCATCGACGAGCTGGCGCGTGGTCATGCCGCCGTTGCTATCGCAGAGGACGAGGCAACTTGCGCCGGCGCTCGCGGCGGCGGTGAGGCAACGGAGGGCGTAGGCGGGATCGGCGTAGAAACCGTCGAAGAAGTGCTCGGCGTCGAAAAACACGGTGCGGCCGTTCTCGGCCATGAGCCGCACGGAGTCGGCGATCATCGCCAGATTTTCTTCGAGCGTCGTCTCGATGACGTCGCGGACGTGCAGCGTGCTCGCCTTCCCAACGAGGGTGACGACGGGCGTCCGCGCATCGAGCAGGGCTCGGAGGTTCGGGTCCGCGGCGGCGTCGGAGTTGGGCTTGCGCGTCGAACCGAAGGCCGCGAGGCGGGCGTTCTGAAGGTTGAGCGATTGAGCGCGGACGAAGAACTCGGCGTCCTTCGGATTGCTGCCCGGCCAGCCGCCCTCTATGTAATGCATGCCGAGCGCGTCGAGGCGGCGTGTGATCTTGAGTTTGTCTTCGACGGAGAGCGACATGCCCTCCATCTGGGCGCCGTCGCGCAACGTCGTGTCGTATAGCTCGATCGTCATGGAATCTCCTGAATGCGCGCCGATGTTGCGATGGCGCTCCGACCGCTAGCGGGGAAGCAGCAACCGGACAATGGCACCCCGCGGTGATGAACCGCGGGTTGGATGTACCTCAGGAGCTAGAAGTGCGTTCATGCGCGGCATCTTACCACGTCAGTAGACGCGCGCATTCGATTTGTGTGTCCCTGAGGAGTAGCACGCGCTCGGCCAAAGCTGGGTAGCCGCGACGGGATCTGTTCCGGATTGATGATACGAAGGCTAGGTCTCGGCGTGGGCAGGGACGCGATCGAGCGTTTCTGCGATGCGCTGCTTGAGCAGGTCGATGCCCCAGCGCTTCTCGGCGGAGATGAGCACGGCGTCGGAGATATTCTCCGCCAGCGACTCCTGGAACGACGCCAGCTCCGAGATCGAATGCACGGGATTGCCATCGGCGTCGGGCAGCTGATCGACCTTGTTGAGCACGGTGATCCGCGGCTTATCGCCGAGTCCGAGCGTGGCGAGCGTGTCCTCGACGGTCTGGCTCTGATGCGCCGCGTCGGGGTGCGTGATATCGACGACGTGGAGCAGCACCGACGCGTCCGTCAGCTCCTCCAGCGTGGCGCGAAAGGCGGCGACGAGCTGCGCGGGCAGCTTCTGGATGAAGCCGACGGTATCGGTCAGGAGCGCCGGGTGCGCGGCATCGAGGTAGACGCGGCGGGTCAGCGGGTCGAGGGTGGCGAACAGCTGGTCCTGCACGAAGACGTCGGCGTCCCGGGTCAGAACGCGCATGAGGGTGCTCTTGCCGGCATTCGTGTAACCGACGAGCGCGACGATCGGGACGCCCTCGCGCTCGCGGCGGCGGCGGTACAACGAACGCTGCTGGCGCACGTCCTCGATCTGCTCCTTGAGCTTCTGGATCTTCTTTCGCGCCAGCCGGCGGTCCGTCTCGATCTGGGTCTCACCGGGGCCGCGGACGCCGATAGCGCCGGGTGCGCCGCTGTTGCCGCTGAGCCGCTCGAGGTGCGACCACTGGCCCTTGAGGCGCGGGAGCAGGTACTCGGTCTGCGCCAGTTCGACCTGCAGGCGACCCTCGCGCGTGCGGGCACGCATGGCGAAGATGTCGAGGATCAGGGTTGCGCGATCGAGCACCTTGACGCCGAGGGCGTCCTCGAGGTTGACCTGCTGTGCGGGAGCGAGCTGGTCGTCGAAGATCACCATCGTGTACCCGGACGTCGCCGCGGCGCGCTTGATCTCGTCGAGCTTTCCCTTGCCGATGTAGGTCGCGGGGTTGGGCGCATCCATCTGCTGGAGCACGTTGCCGACGACTTCGGCGCCGGCGGTTCTCGCGAGCAGCGCCAATTCGGCGAGCGAGGCTTCGCCGCGCCACTTCTCGCGCTCGCTGTTACGCTGAACGCCGACCAGAAACGCTCGCTCAACCTGCTCGGCTGTCGCGTGCATTGCCTTGCGGGCGGATGGATGGTCGTTTCGAGCCATAGAGTCCCTCAGGATACCAACCCAGCGCGCGGCGCGCGGGAGTTAATGGCATGGAGTTCACGGTGCACAGTTGGTAGCGGCCAGCTGTCAGTTGCCGTTCACCGTGGTTGAGGTAGGCAGAGCAAATTACCTGCGACGGACTATAAACTGCCAACTAACGATGCACCCAGACGGGCATGCCTATGTCGGCGTAGAGGAAGATGATCTCGGCGTCGCCGGTGCGGATGCAACCGTTGCTGACGCGGCCCGTTGTGCTGTCGGCGACTTTGCCGTCCTTGTCCTTGAGGAACGAGTGGAAGCCGTTGGCCTTGTCGAGGTCGAAGCCGACCCAGTGACTGATGTAGGTGTCGTAGGGCGGGTCGTAGACGAGATCGGGGATCTTGTCGTAAACGTGGAAGAGGCCGGTCTGCGTGGATGCGAAATCGCCGGTATCGACCTGCGTGCCGACGGCGACGGGCTTGATGTCGCGCCGAGTCGACTTGCCATCCATCAAGCGGACGACGAAGGTCGAGACGTTGACATCGATCCAGCGGCCGGCGTCGGGCGCGTGGCTGCCGTCGGAGGCGCTCGGCGTCGCGGGTGTCGGCGTCAGGTCGGAGGCCGCTTCTGTGCCCGAGTCCGTGCTGTCGGCGTTGGCCGAATCGTCACTCGGGGTTGCGGCGTCTTCCTGGATGGACGTACGGCTGCTTGGGGGACGCGCGGCCGGCTTGCCGCCGATTTGCGCGAGCTGTGCCGAGGCGTTGTGGCCCGCGGGCGCGCTGCCGGTGGCGATCGGGGCGACGGTGACGCCGAACGCGGGCAGACGGGGCGAACTGCCGCCACAGGCTGCGCTTAGCGCGGCAAGGAATGCGAGACAGACGACTCCAATCATGCGTGGCATGATCATGCGGTGTGCGGCGCCTGGATTTCCGGTGATGCGAGCACGACTTCCGCCTCCGCTTCTGGCTCGCGCAGCAACAACGAGCGGTCCCGCAGCGCGAGGCGCGCCCACAGCACGCCATGCCGCGGCGCGAAGATCCACGCTGCGAGGAACATAGCCGTCGATGTGAGGACGATGACGCCCCCGGCCGAAGCCCCGAAATGATAGCCGATGAACAGGCCGGCGACGCTCGCGCCTGCCCCGAGCGCCGACGCCAGCAGCGCCGTCGCGGTAAGTCGATCGGTGAAGAGCCTCGCGGTTGCGGCGGGTGTCAGCAAGAGCGAGATCACGAGAATATTGCCGACCGCCTTGAAGGCGATGACGACCGTGAGCGCCGTCAGCACGAGGAGCAGTACGTCGATCGCGACGACGGGCAAGCCCATGGCACGCGCGCCCGAAGGGTCGAACGACGACATGACGAACAGGCGTCGGAGGGCGACGACCGTCGCCAGCACGCCGCCGCCGATGACGAGCGTCATCACAACATCGAGCATGTTCGCCGCCAGTGGATCGCCGAAGAGGATGCCCTCGAGTTCGTCCGAGTTGACCCGATTATTGGTGAGGATGACGACGCCGAGCGCGAACGCGGCGGTGAAGACGACGCCGATCGATGTGTTGTCGCGGACACGGCCGTTCGCCGTCAGCAGCCCCATCACGGCCGCTGTCGAGAGGCCGGCGATCAACGCGCCGAGGAGCAGGTTCGCGTCGAGAAGAAATGCCGTGACGACGCCGGGAAAGATCGAGTGGGCGAGCGCATCGCCGAGAAAACCGATGCCGCGGAGGACGATAAACGTCCCGATGACGCCGGCGACGATGGAGACGGCGACGACATCGAGCAGGCCGCGCAGGAACGCGGGATCGGTCAGCGGTTCAGTGACGAACGATGCCATGATGCTCGCCCCCTTCGTCGGCGTGATGCGTCGCGTCGTCGGCGTGGATGGGATCGGTGTGGCGGCGCAATGCGATGACGGAACCGCCGTGGCGCGCGGCGTGCGTCGCCTGCAGGACGACTTTGCCGGCGAGCCGCCAATCCTCGAACAGGGCGACGATGCGGTCGTGCGTTTCGGCGTCGATGCCGGCCATCGGTTCGTCGAGGAGGATGACGTCGGGCTCCTGGGCGATGGCGCGGGCGATGAACGCGCGGCGCTGCTGGCCGCCCGAGAGCTGGCTGATCTGACGGCGGGCGAGGTCGTCGATCGCGAGCTGCGCCATCGCTTGCTCGACGACGCGGCGGTCCTCGGATGACGACGGGGAGAGCCAGCCGTGGCGGGGATAGCGGCCCATCATGACGACGTCCCGCACGGCGACGGGGAACGCCCAGTCGACATCCTCGCGCTGGGGCACGTAGGCAATGTGCTTGCGCATCGTGCCGATCGGCGCGCCGAAAAGCGTGATCGTGCCGGAAACGATCGGGGTGAGGCCGGCGATCGCTTTGAGCAGCGTGCTCTTGCCGGCGCCGTTCGGGCCGACGATGCTGACGACCTGGCTGCGCGGGATATCGGCGTCGACGTGGGCGAGCACGACCTTGCGCCCGTAGGCGATCGTCACATCGTGAAGCACGAGGCAACTGGCGTGCAGATCGCCGGTGTCGAGGCCGGGCGGGGCGGGCGTGACGGCGGTCGACTCAACCAACGGCGGCCATCTCAGTCTTGAGGAGGCGGCAGGCGTGGCAGCGGCCGTAGACCTCGAGCCAGTGGCGTTCGATCTCGTAGCCAGTCGCCTGGGCGAGATCGCGGGTGAGCGACTGGACGTCGCACTGGCTAAAGTCTTCGACGCGGCCGCAGTCGATGCAGACGAGGTGATGGTGATGACTGCGGGTGCTGACGCGGTAGTGGAGCGCGCCATCATCGAGCATGACGCGGCAGACAATGTTGAGGTCGAGCAAGAGCTTCATCGTGCGGAAGACGGTGGCGCGGCCCACCTTGCGCGTGCTGTGCAGGACGTCGTCGACGGTGAAGTGGGCGGGCTGGGCCATGACGGCGTCGAGCACGCGGCGACGGCTTCCGGTCATCCGGTGGCCGCGCATCTCCAGGCGCTCGATGACCAGCTCTATCTCGGACACGGCGTCCCTCCTCGCTGAGACTGGGTCTCAGGTTATGTGAGACTGCGTCTCATGGCAAGCGCAATTCTCCCCGTCGCAGCCCGTTGTCGTTATGTAATCGTTTAGCACTTTTCATGTTTCGGAGGCGAGGACGCCAGTGCCACACGCGTTGGGGTCTCTCTTATGGCTGCGGCGATCTGCGCTGGGTACTTGCCTGGCTCTCGTTATGTAATCGTTTGGCACTTTTCATGATCCGGGGAGACCGTGCACCTGGATACGAGCGAGCGGGGGGCTCGATCCGTTGCGGCGAGCCTGCAGTGCCTCGAGTTCGTGGAGGGCGTGGTAGAGCTGGCGATTGAGGTGTGCTTCATAGCGGATCAGCTGATCGAGATCGCCATCGGCGGGGAGAAGCCGTCGTTCGGTTGGAGCAGGTGACGTTCCGGATTCCTGCTCGAAGCCACCGCCATAGAAGCTGCCGGCGAGCTGTTCGGCGGCGTCGACGCGCGTTTGTCGTTGGCGAGCGTCCTTGGTGTGCGTGGCCTCGAAAGCGGACTCGACCATTTGGACTTCGGCGCGGGCGATGCGGCGGAGGCGCCAGAGGAGTTCGGCGACGCGCGCGGCGAGGGCGACTTCCGTGCCGCCATCGGGTGCGAGGCTGTCGACGATGCCGTCGGAACAGGCCACCCAGTCGGCTTCGGTTTCGAATTGGGGCATGACCAGGACGTTGGCGCGGAGCCCGTGGCCGGTGCTGTTTCGACTGCTGCGGGTCTTTCCTTCGGGTGTCTTTGGGCCGGAGACGGCGAGGGCGCGGTGTGTGTTCATGCGGCGAGCATGGCACGGGTGGAGGTTGATGTCCGAGCGTCGGGCGACGCAGCGGGGCGATGGATGCGGGATGCTCGGACGCTGGATGGTAGTGGAGGCTGCAGCGCTGGTGACCTTGCAGGGGAGCATGCTGGCGGCGTGCGTTCGTCGCCCCGGGCGGCGAAATTGGGGGCTTGACAGGACAAAAAACAAAAAGCTAGGATCGGCTCCCCAGCAACGACGGCGGAGCGAAGCGGGGGTGTGTTATGCGAAGGGTCGGACTAGTCGCCGGGTTGGCGGTGCTGGCTTTTTTTGCCGTCGCCGCGGACTATCAGTGCAAGGAGCAGCCGGGCACCGCCTCCTGCATCAACCTTCGCACGGGCGACGGGAGCGACTTCGCCTGCGGTGGTGGCGGAGGTGGCGGGGGTGGTGGTGGAGGTGGTGCTGCGACAGCGGTGCCGACGGCCACGGCGACGCCCATTCCTCCACCGCCGGCATTCTGGCAAACCAACGGAAGTCAGTTCTCTTATGGCTCGGGTTGCGTTGATGATGCCGGCGAAATTGATCCGGTCACGATGATCATTCGGCGCAACGGCGCGCAGGCCGAGCAGATTTTCAACGACAACGGGATCACGGTGAACGGGCAGGGCGACCAAAACTTTAAGGACGGAGCGACCTGTGTGGCAGGAGAGATAAGCTCCGCGACGAACGATGGAACGCAGTTTTGTTATGTGGTCGTTCCTTGCGCTGAATCGCGTTGGCACGTCCGCTGCAACATCGTCGCCTCGATCGCCGATCCTCGCGGCGGAACGTGGGCAACTTGTACGCCGCACTATGACCAAGAACAGGGGACGGGGCCGTGTTGGCACGCCGTCCCGGCGGTGTTCGGCAACCGTTGGCCGGGACTGCGACCGGACCTCAGTGGTTTCGACGCTGGCCGCGACTGGTTCTACTATCAGCTCGTCACTGTGGGGGGACATTCCTTCCTCGGCGTCGAGAATTGGGGAAACATACGGCGCATGCACCAGTGCAGCGAAGAAATGTCGGGCAGCAACGGCTGGGTGAACCACATCCAGTAGGTTCTGACGGAGGTCGCGTGCATCGATTCAAATCCCATCGCCTTCGAAGCGGTATCGTCTTTCTGGGTGTGGGCATGTTCGCGCTCGCATTCGGCTTCGCGTTCCGATCCGCTGTCTATCCTCGCCTCTCACCGGCGTCGGTCACGGCTGATCCGGTTACAGATCCCACGCCGGGCACGGGCGCGGGGTCGACGTCGCCATCTCAGGCGACCGACCCCGTGAAATGCAAGCAACTGATGAAGTCGTTCGACGACTACCCCCTCGTATGGCTGGGAGAAGACTTCGAGGGGCTTCCACTCACTGGATGTGAACACGTCACGACGGCCGCGAGTAGTTACGGTATTCCGGCGACAGACCATTTCTACATCTACTACGGAACCTGTCGGCCGGGGGACAACGAGCATGGCTCCTGTCTGATACCTGTGCAAGTCTCAGTCGAGCCGGCGTGCTCGACTCCGATCATCGAGGATGCCAAGAAGCGACACTTCGCCATCCGTGGCACGGCCGCGAGTGAACTATACGAAGGCAGCATTCAGATCGAGGCTCCGCTGTTCAAGGTCTTGATTGGGGGCAGCGGCGGCAATAGCGCCGGAACCGCCCAGGCCGCGCGAGCGGCGGAAGTAATCGAGGGCGCAAACGCTCTGGCATCGCAGTTGACGTCGAGTGATCGTTTCAGCGACGGGTCGAAGGTGAAGCAGGGCAAGAAAACATCCTGTTAAATGGGACGCAACGTCGCGAGTATCGCGATTGGGGTCGGCACGTTCGCGCTCGCCGCGATAACGAGCTACGCGGCGCTGCTTGGATCCCGACTGGGGCTCTCTGCGCTGGAACCATCCGGCACGGCGGCGCGAACGGTCTCGGCCTGTCTCGTGTTGACGATCACATTAGTGAGCGGGGCGACGGTACTATTCGGGGTGCCGATGTTCTGTGCCCGACGCTGGAGGATGAACGTTTGGATCGCATTCGCATGCGCCATGCTTCTTGCGGGTGCCGGTTTGCACTTTCTCCTTCTCGTAACGTCAATCTTCAACAGCTGCGATTTTCACGTGAGCATCCCGTACGCCGTCGATGCTTGCACTCGATAGCGCGAACGCATGCACTACGACGAATCGAGCTTCGGGTGGAAGAATAATGACCGCAGTGCGCAGTGTCGCGCTCGGTGTGACGACGTTTGTGGCCGAGGGGGTGCTCGCATGGGTGTTGCTGGTCGCGTTCTACGCCTCCTTCCGGGGGCTCGACACGGACAACTACGAGGTAGTGCGAGGTTCCCTCGCGGTCGGCCTCTTCGTCGCGGTTGTGCTCGTATCGCTGGTGGTGCTCGTCACTGGCCCCGTACGGTTGTCCAAGCGGCTGCGCGCAAATCCGTGGATCGCGCTTGCCGTCGCGGTGGTACTGACGGGACTCGCAGCGTTGTGGCTCTTCAGTTGCGTCTCGATTTACGGCGACTGCACGGTCCGAGCATCGTTCCCCGACACAGGGGAACATAGGTGCTCACACGGTGAGTGAGTCGAATGAGTTTAGAAGCGTGAAGGTGAGCGAACTGCTGCTGTCGTTCATCGTAGGATGCGTGGCGTTCGCGGGCGCGCTATTCGCCCTCGCGATCATGCTCATGGGGTTCTATGCGCTCGTTGGGGCGATTGGGCGGCACCCGTCAGACGGCGTCGTTCTGGCAGAGAGCGTGCTGTTCTGGCTTGGCCTTGCGGCTAGCGGTCTTTTGCTCGTGGGCGGGTGTATTGGATCTGCGCGTGCGACCGACGTTAACCCGCTCATATCCCTACTAGTCGCGTTCCTGCTCGCCGGGTTCTCAGCTCTGCCGGTTTCTGGCATCATCGCTGAGACAAACGAGTGTCTTCATGGCCCACCAGTCGTGCTGTTAGACAACGGCGGTTCTGGATGCTCGCGGTAGTTACGGTTGTGTGAACGGCTCTTGCTCTTTAACAATACGATTTGCAATATGCAGCAAAAAAAAGTTGGTCCCGCCTGACCCCCTTGGCCGCGAATCGTGCCCTATACCGGTACCGGGCACGCGCCTCGTGGCGGCGATCGTGCTAGTCGTCAACGCGTCTGGTTCCTCGAAGCACTATCTCGGTCAACGGCTGCCTGACTGGAGTGGGCTTTCGTCCCGGGGGCGGGCGTAGCTCCTGTGACGGTGGTTGACAAACAAACATCGAGGACGCGCGGTGACGCCGTGCGGAGGCTCGCGTTGGGGTGGCGGCGTTTGTGGCGATTGGGAGTATGTCCTCTGCGGCTTGATCTTTTTTGGGGGCTTGATATGCTGATCTCTAGGAAAGGAGGTGATGCGGATATGCATAGTGATAGTTGTAAGGCCTGTTTGCCGAACGACGACCGCAACACCTCGGGGGTATCCTGCTAGCAGGCGCTCCCGAGAGCGGAAGCCGGGCAGCAGGCCTGGCAACACAGTCGAAATAGCCCGGCCCTTCGAGGGGCCGGGCTATTTCATTCTCTCCATCCGGGGGACACCCCGGAACCCCTGTTCACGGCGGCCGGCAGTCGCCGCGGCTTCTCGCCTCATTCGCCGTGTCCGCTCGCGCGTACGCGGATACACAATTTTTGAGAAGAAGAAAGAGGTTGCTGGGGGACACCCCCAGGCCCCCGGCAGAGGCGCTGCGCCCTCTGCGCTCCCGCCCTCAGGTTGGCGCGTCACATTGCCCGGCGATCGGAGACCTGGCGGTTAGGGGCAGATTGGGGTTCGCGCGTCACTGCCCGGCGACCGGAGATCCGGTGATTAGGGGGCAGGTTGGGGTTGGCACGTCACATTGCCCGGCGACCGGAGACGTGGCGGCTAGGGGAGATCGGGCGGGGAGAGGGAGTCCAGGTAGTCGTGGATGGCGAGGGCGGCGCGGCGGCCGTCGGCGAGGGCGGTGACGACGAGGTCTGCGCCGTTGACGTTGTCGCCGCCGGCGAAGACGCCGGCGCGGCTCGTCATGAATGTATCGGGATGCACCTCGACGAGATTCCACCTGTTCGTCGAGACGCCGGGCGCGGCATCCTTGATGATGGGGTCGGCGTTGTAGCCGATGGCGACGGCGACCGTGTCGGCGTCGATGATGAACTCGGAGTGGGGTACGGGTACGGGGCGGCGCCGTCCGGACTCGTCCGGCTCGCCGAGCGCCATGCGCTGGCACTCGACGCCGGTGACGTGGCCTTCGGCGTTGCCGATGAAGCGCAGGGGGATCGTCAGGAACTGAAAGTCGACTCCCTCGTCGCGGGCGTGCTGACGCTCCTCCTGACGGCCGAGCATCTCTGTCTCGGTGCGGCGGTAGATGCAGGTGACGTGCTGGGAGCCGAGGCGCACGGCGGTGCGCACGCAGTCCATGGAGGTATCGCCGCCGCCGATAACGACGACATTGGCGCCGGGATCGAGGGTCTCGCGCATGTGCTCGGGCAGCTGCTCCGGGCGCAGGTTGCCGCGGACGAGGAACTCCGTCGCGGCGAAGATGCCGGTGTACTCCTCCCCAGGAATCGCGAGCGAGCCGCCCAGACCGGCGCCGGTGCCGACGAACACCGAATGGAAGCCCTGCGCGAAGAGATCGTCGATCGTGACGTCTTTCCCGATCCATGTGTTACCGACGAAGCCGATGCCGAGGCGGTCGAGGTAGCGCAGCTTGTCCTGCAGCACTTCCTTGCTGAGCTTGAAGTTGGGAATGCCGTAGAGCAGGATGCCACCGGGCTCTGGCCAGGCGTCGTACATGACGCACGAGTGACCGAGTTTTGCGAGTTCTTCGGCGACGGCCATGCCGGCGGGGCCGGCGCCGACGACGGCGACGCGAAAGCCGGTCGGCGCGGGCAGGACGGGCAGCGGGATGCCGACGGTCTTGCGCTGGTAGTCGGTAACGAAGGCCTCGAGCTTGCCGATCGATACCGGTGGCTCCTGATGCATGTCGGGGCGGATTGCGAAAGCGACGACGCATTCGCCCTCGCAGAGGCGCTCCTGGGGGCAAAGGCGGCCGCACAGCTCGGGCAGGTTGCTGGTCTCGCGAAACTTGTTCGCCGCGCCGTCCGCGTCGCCGATCTCGAGCAGCTTGAATGCGCCGGGGATGTCGTTGCCGACGGGGCAGGCCTGCTGGCAGGGGGCGGTCGGGCACTGGATGCAGCGTGATGCCTCGATCTTCGCCGCCTCGATATCGAAGCCGAGGAAGACCTCGTCCCAGTTCTTCGTGCGGACGGCGGGATCCTGCTTGTTAATCGGGACGCGCGAGATCGCGAGGCGGCGCTGAACTTCGGTGTCCTTGGCCATGATCGGAGCCTCGATGCTGTCCCCGGCGCACGTGCGCGCGGAGTACACAAGTCTAGGCTGGTCGCCGTCAGATGTAAATGGCGACGGACGGCGCGACGTTACGGAGCGGGGCGCGCGGTTGTTACTGCGTGGGCGCCTCGGTGAAGGCGGAGCGGAGGAAGTTGACGAGGTTCCAGATATCGGTGTCGGAGAACGAATCCTTGAACGAGGGCATTGCCGATCCGGGATAGCCGGCGGCGATGAAGGCGTAGAACTGGGGGTCTGTATGCAAGGGGATATGGAGCCGGAAGTCCGATGGCGCGGGACTGAGATTGACGGATGCGGGCCCGTCGCCGCGGCCATCGATGCCGTGGCAGGTGACGCAGTTCTGCTGGAACAGCATCTTGCCGCGATCGATCGAGGCGGGGCTTGAGGGCACGGGGTTGCCGACGCGGGCATCGACGGGCTTCGAGTCGGAATGGACGCCGAATGCGAGAACTGCGCCCGCGAGCAGTAGCGCCGTGGCTATCGTGACGCCGACGCGGTAGGCCGGCGGGCGAAGAATGTGCAACTGCCGACGGTAGATCAGAATTGCGGCGCCGAGGAGAGCGAGGATCGCGCCGGCAACCTCATTCCAATTCAAGGCGGTGAACGGCAGCTCAAAGATGCTCGAACCGCCCGCCGTGGGCGTCGCGGCGGCGCGGGCGACCGGCAGGACGAACGCATGCGTGACGTCGTCTCCGCTCGACCGACGGACGTTGGCGTCGGCGCGCCAGTTACCGGGTTCCGTAAAGTACGACCCGGCGCCGCGGAAGTCGCCGGGCGCGAACTTGTTCAAGATGATCTCGGACGGGGCGACGGCGTTCTGAACGTCGTCGAAGCTGAAGCGCAGTCGGGCCTGTGTGACGGTATCTAGCGGCGTGCCGTCGGCGTTCTGGATCAACAGCGTGTACTGGTTGAGACCGACGCGGTCTGGTGAGACTTCGAGCGACAGCTTCACACCGTTAGCGTCTGCAATTTGATCGAACTTTGCGGGCGCTGCGCTGGAGGCCCTGTCCTGCGCGATCTCTCCCTTTGCCGTCGATGATTGACTCAGCACGGCGACGGAGGCGAACACGGCGAGCACGAGGAAGATCTCGAGCAATATCGTCTTCGGCAGCCAGCGCTGAAGCGCGGACAGTTGCTGCATCCATGTCGAGCGCTGTTGCTCGGTGCCGGTGCCGCCCTGCTGGTACAGGCCGTCGATGACGGCGACGAGGCGCGGCTTGAGGTAGAACGCGTTCAGGCCGGCGATCGCGAGCAGAGGGAGGATGAGGATGATCTTGGCGAGCAGCACCTTGCCATACGTCGTATCGATCATCGCGCTCGCATTCGGCACCTCGACGAGCGCGTTGAACGTGCCGCTGGCGAGGACGGCGATGACGCTGATGCCGGCGATGATCGAGAAACGATCGAATGCATTGGCGAGATAGAGGAACCGTTGCGTGTCATCGAGTTCGCGTCGCGCCCAACGGAGGAGCGGGACGAGGAGGACGAGCGCGCCGAGCCATGTCGACGATGCGAAGAGATGCACGAAGTCGGAAGACACGGCCCAAAATTCGCCGCGACCCGTGGCGCTGTGGCTGGTCATTGAGTACATGAAGAGAGCGGCAACGGATGCGAACAGCAGAACCGCGATGCCGGCGTTCCGCTTGCGATCGCTGCCGCCGAGGAACAGAAGGTCGGCGCCGAGCAACGCGATCACTAGCAACACGAGTTGTCCGGCTCGGTACTGGCCCGGCCGCAGGTGGGCGATGTACTCCCACAAGCTCGTGTCCGTGGCGAATCGATCGACCGTCAAGAGCACGAGCAACGCGCCGGCGATGAACGACGCGGGCAAGAGCACGTGTGAGAGATTCACGACCCAACGCTCGGAGGCGTCGGTTGTGCGGAGAAACTCTTCGTCCTCGAGAAAGCGAGCGGCGGGGCGCAAAACGGCGATCAGGAAGAACGCCGCGCCGGCGACGATCGCGAGCGAGAGCAGGGCGATCCACTTGAGGGCGATATCGATCTTGTACGGCAGGAGGCCGCCGCCGCCCGTCGATGCGGTGCCGGCCGATTGCAGCGACACGCCCGCGGGGAAGGTGCCGTCGGGATTGAGGACGATGAACGGGTACTGCCCGTTGTAGGGGTGGCCATCGACAGTCGATACGTTGCTCCACTTGACGAAGTAGAGGCCCGGGGCGAGCGTCTTGACGCCAATAGAGGCAAACGTCGGGTCGCGGTCGTCGAACGCGATCGGTCCGTCATCGACGCGGTTCTTGTTGTTGTCGGCGACCTGGATCTGCGTGAGCCGCTGCTCGATCGCCTCGCTGAAGTTGAGGACGATGCGCGCCGGCGGCCGCCGCAACGTCTCGTTGTTCGCAGGGTTGGCACGAATCAGCGAGGCATGCGCGTAGGCGATGCGGGGCGCGAAGGGCGCACCGATGCACGCAAGGACGACGAGCAAGGCGGCGAGGAGCGCGGGCAGCCGTCGTCTATGCATGCGGCCGCCTGTACCCGTGCCGCGCCTGCCGATCATCATCTTTCATTCCTACGGTCCGCGCCAGCGTGCGGCCTCATCGGCGACGCTGTGACGCCAGATACAACGCGGCGGCGGCGACGACCGCGATGACGCCGGCCACGACAATCACAATGATAAGCGTCGAAT
>JBBSDV010000001.1:0-46416 GCA_038240335.1 Dehalococcoidia bacterium | reverse complement strand
TCCTTTGCCGCGCCTGCTCTGACGGTAGCCGGCGCCGAGGCGGCGAACGCGCAGCCGCGCTGCCTGGGCATCTACGGCGGCACGATCACGTCGATCTCTCCGATCGTCCACAGCCCTGCGGTTTGGGGCGGCGGCGCGAGTACCGCCGACATGGTGGTCACGTTCGTGAACAGCGGCTCGTCTGTTGAGTTCGTTTGGGGCGGGCACCTTGCATACAGCGGCTATTGGGGCGTTGGGCAGGGCGCTACATCGGGAAGTGGCGGTCAACTGCACATGCGCACGCAGAAGGTCGACGGCGCGGGGAACAAGAACCAGGATCGCAGCTTCCAGCCGAGCGGGATTGCGACGATGACTCCGACGCGCACGAATACGCCGACGAACACGCCGGTACCGACGGCGACAAACACGCCTGTGCCGCCGACGAACACCCCGACGCGGACCAACACACCCACGAACACGGCGGTGCCACCGACGTCGACGCCAACCAACACGGCGACGAATACGCCGACCAACACGCCGGTGCCGACGGCGACAAACACGCCTGTACCCCCGACGAACACCCCGACGCGGACCAACACACCCACGAACACGGCGGTGCCACCGACGTCGACGCCGACCAACACGGCGACGAATACACCGACCAACACGCCGGTGCCGACGGCCACGAACACGCCGACGAACACCGCGACCAACACGCCGACGGCGACGAACACCGCCGTGCCACCGACGTCGACGCCGACCAACACGGCGACGAATACAGCCACCAATACGCCGGTTCCGACGGCGACGAACACGCCTGTGCCGCCGACCTCCACCGCGACGAATACGGCGACGAACACCGCCACGAATACGCCGACGGACACCGCGACAAGCACACCGACGGCGACCAACACCCCGGTGCCGCCGACAGCGACGAACACGCCGACAAACACCCCGGTGCCGCCGACAGCGACGAACACGCCGACAAACACGCCGGTGCCGCCGACGGCGACGAACACACCGACAAACACGCCGGTGCCGCCGACGGCGACGAACACACCGACAAACACGCCGGTGCCGCCGACGCCGACGGCGACCTATACGGCGACGAATACCTCCGTGGCCGCGACGAGCACGCCCGTCCCGCCGACGGCGACGAATACAGCGACAAGCACGCTGACAGCGACGAGCACAGTGCAGGTGCTCGGAAGCCTGACGGCAATCGCGACGGCGACGAGTACGAACACGCCCGTCAGCACACCGACGCGTACGCCAACGGCGACCAACACGACCGTCGGGACGCCGACGAGCACGGCGGTCGGGACGGCCACGCCAGGCGATCCAGGCGTGAACAAGGTGCCTGAGGGCAACAGCGGCAACGCGAACCAGAGCGTGCCGGCGGCGAATCTCTGGCTATGTACCGGGGTATGCGCCGGCGCCGGTGAAGGCAACCTCCTCGTCACGGAGCACGCGACCAATGTGCACACCGGCGACCAGAACGGCGACTCGATCGAAGACGGCCTTGGCGCCTACGAGTTCCAGGTCGAATACGACAACTTCGTCATCCAGTCGGTGAACCCGTGCGATATCGTCTTCTCTCCGGCTGGCGCCGGCGCGGCGCGTGGCAACGTGCAACAGCTCGGCTCAAGCGCCGGTTGTGTCGCCAACGGCGCCCCGATTAACGGCGATTGCACCATGTCACTGGTTCTCGAGAACCTCATCCGCTTCGGCTGCGTGACGAATGGCCAGGTGCCGGGACCGACCGGTGCCTTCGACCTTGCGCGCCTGAACCTGATCCCGCACCCCGACTTGACGAACGACATCTTCCCGGGAAATAACAACGGCGTGGTCACGATCATCAAGGACAACGGGTGCGAGCTGGTTGATGTCTTCGGGCACGCGGTGACGGGCAGCGTTAACGGCGGTCTGACTCCCGTGTGCGGCGACCTGGCGGTTACGGTTCGGATCCTCGAAGGCGACCTGAACCTCGACTGCGTCGTTAACGTGACGGACGAACAGCAGATCGCCACGCGCTATGGCGGCTTCTTCGGCAGCCTGCTGTACAGCAAGTGGTACGACCTCGAGCCGGCGACGCACGACCTCGATATCGACATCAAGGACCTGCAGAAGGTGTTCGGCCGCGACGGCTCGACGTGCCAGAACCCGCTCCCGGCACAGCCTCCGCTCGGTCCGCCGGCGCCGTTCGGCAACTAGAGCTATCGTCGCGGCTTGTGCCTGCATGTGCCGAGAGCGCGAACAGTCGGTCAAATACGAAAGAGAGAGCCGGAGCAAAAGCTCCGGCTCTCGTCGCTTCGCCCCACATCTTCCCGCAGGGTCGCGGGAAGCTTCACGACCCACACGGTGCCAAACGAGAGCACGGCCCGTCGCCGGTCGCCGTTGATCGTGGTGCACTGACGGAGCGGGAGTCAGTACCCCGCTGCCCTTCGCGCTACCACTGCGCGTTCGCGAAGATAGGTCTCGCACGCGGGATTCGGAGGTCAACGCTTTACGCGGCTGCAATTGCGCATTCGATACACTGCGGCATGATCAAGCAGGTTCTCAGCGCAACGATGTCATTTTCTGTGCCGGGCATCGCGCTGACGATGATGTCCGAACGGCTCATTAAGCCCCGCCTGTTCTACACGGGTGTCTGGTACCCGCAGCCGCCCGACGCCGTTGGCTGGCCCTACGAGGAAGCGACGCTGTACACGGCGGACGGTCTCGAGCTGCAGGGCTGGTTCTTCAAGCAGCCGCGCACCGCCGACGGAAGCCCGGCGCCGACGCTGCTGTTCTTCCACGGCACAAGCTACAACGCGAGCGATATGTGGGTGACGGACGAGCGCGCTGCAGCGTTCCACGAGTTTCTCTCCGGCACTTCATGCAACTTCTTCGTGTTCGACTATCGCGGCTATGGACGGAACGGCGGCACGGCCAGCGAGGAAGGGACGTACACCGATGGCGCAGCCGCACTCGGCTGGCTCCACGGGCGCGATGAAGTCGATCCGCGCAGCATCTTCTTCTACGGCTTCTCGATGGGTGCCGGAGTGGCGACGGAGATGGCGATGCGCGAGCCATGCGCCGGGCTCATCCTCCGCGCGCCGTTCACGTCGATGCGCGACATGATTCTCGATTGGGATGACCGATTCCGATACGCGCTCGCCCTCGCGCCGTGGCTACCGCTGACCCGCTTCGACAACCTCGCGAAGATCCGCCGCCTCGACCGGCCACTTCTGGTGATGCACGGTGACGCCGATCGCACCGTGCCGGAAGCGATGGGCCGGCGCATCTTCGATGCCGCGCCGCAGCCGAAGCGGTTCGTGACGTTCCCCGGCTACGGCCACTCCGATCTCGCAAGCGAGTACGTTGTCCCGAACATCCGCGACTTCGTGACGGATGTGCTGGCCAACCGCGATTTCTCGCCGGCGGCGATTGCAGCCGGAATCTCCGACGCAGCGGGATAGCCGTCGCGGGTCACGGGGTCATCGAAGCTCCGAGCAGGTCTTACAGAGCACGCATCGTCCGCACGTCCGGGTGCTTGTCGAACTCGTACTAATTGTCGACAGCAACGGGAAGGAAGCCATGCCGGCACGATCAACCGTGAATGGATGGGTGCGTGAATGAACATGGCGGCCACTAAGCCATCACTCGCGTTGACGATCTGTATCGTGAGCGTACTGCTGCTGGTCGCATGTACCGGCGGCAGCAGCAAGCCCCCTGCGAACGCTGCCGTAGCCACCGCGGCCGCCAGTCCGGTCGTCGGCGGTGCGGGCGCAGCGCAGGGCGGTGCCTCCCATGACGGCTGGCAGACGCCGTCAATGCTGTCGGTCGCGCCGATCGCACTGGAGTTCTCGGTTGCGGATCCAAAGTTCGATGCACTTCCCGGTGCGCGCGCGATCTTCGGCGAGACCGCGGGAGGGGACTATCCGCGCGCCGGCTATAAGATCGAGGTGCCGGATGCCTGGAACGGCAGCGTCTTGTACTTCGCGCACGGCTTTCGTGGGAATGGGCGCGACCTCACTGTGGAAGCGCCGCCGATCCGCGATTACCTGATCTCGCACGGGTACGCCTGGGCGGCGTCGAGCTACAGCGCCAATGGGTACGATCCAGGCACGGCCGAGAACGACACATACCGCCTGCGGGACATCTTCGCCGAGAAGATCGGTGCTCCGAAGCGAAGCTACATCTACGGGCAATCGATGGGCGGCCATGTCACCTCGCTCGCACTGGAGCGGCACCCGACGGCGTACGACGGCGCGCTGTCCGAGTGCGGCGTCGTCTCGGGACACGAGGAGCTCGACTACCTCATCAGCTGGGCTGCGCTCTCCGGCTACTTCGCCGGCAAGGATCTTTTCTCGCTGACGGGCGACGCCGGCAAGCTGATCAAGGTGCTGCAGAACGACATCGGCTCGACGCTCGGCCCCCCGAACGACCTGACGGCGAAGGGCAAGGCGTTCGAGAACGCCGTCGAGCACCTCACCGGCGGACCACGGCCGTTCTTCGGCGAGGGCTTCGTCGTCAACTACGTCCTGAACTTCGGACTGCTTGTGCAGGCGGCGGCACAGCCCGCGATCTCGAATGCCGTCGCCGAGAACCAGTCGACCGTGTACTCGATCGACGAGGGCAACGGGGTCAGCAGCGATCAACTGAACCGCGAAGTCTCGCGTATCGCCGCCGACCCGAAGTACCGTGATGCGGCGAAGTATCCCGAGTTCGCCGACTTCACGGGCAAGATCCAACGTCCCTACCTGACGCTCCATGGGACGGGCGACCTCTTCGTGCCGATCAGCCTCGAGCAGTCGTACCGGCGCATCGTCGATGCGGCCGGCTCCGGCGACCTGCTCGTGCAGCGCGCGATTCGGCGCGCGGGCCATTGCATTTTCACGCAGGAGGAGCGCATCTCGGCGTTCGAGGACCTCGTGAACTGGGTCGAGAACGGCAAGAAGCCCGTCGGTGAGAACCTTCTCGGCGACCTGTCGGATGCCGGCCGCCAGTTCACGCACCCGCTCTTGCCCGATGACCCGGGCCGCGCGCGCGGGTAGCCCGTACTAGCACAGCCTACTACGATGCGTGCATGCGACCACGAATCGGCATCATCGGCGCCGGCGTCATGGGCACGACGCATGGCAAGTGCATCCATTTTTGCCTGAAGAGCGGGCTGATCGACGGCGAGCTCGTCGGCATCGCCGAGGAGGATGCGCAGCGGCGTGATGTCTTCGCCAGCGCCTCCGGTGCGTCGCTCGTCACGGCGTCCGCCGATGAGCTGATCGAGTCGCCCGAGATCAACACCGTCTACATCTGCACGCCGACCTTCAATCACCTCGATCTCGCGACAAAGGCCATGGCCCGCGGCAAGGCCGTGTTCTGCGAGAAGCCGCTCGCTTTCAACGCCGCCGATGCCGCGCGAATGCGTGATGCCGCGGCGACCGCCGATGTCACGCACCAGGTCGGCCTCGTGATGCGCTTCTCGCCCGTCATCGCGGTGGTGCGCGACCTGATTAATGACCCGGCGTCGGGGGCGCCGATGACGTGCACGATGGTCGACGACCAGTTCTTCCCGATCCAGGGCCATTACGCGAGCACGTGGCGCGGCGACGTCGCGAAGGTGGGCGCCGGGACCCTGCTCGAGCACGCCATCCACGATGTCGACATCCTCCTCTCCTACTTCGGACGCGTCACGCGCGTCTACGGCGTGACGCGCCACTTCTTCGAGAAGGAAGGAGTCGAGGACATGAGCAGCGCCGTGCTCGAGTTCGAGAACGGCGTCGTCGTCAACCACACATCGATCTGGCACAACCTGCTGCACCGCGGCTCGAGCCGCCGCATGAACGTCGCGTGCATGAACGCCCAGTATTCGTGGGAAGACGACGACTACGCCGGCGCGATCCGCTGCGAGACGAACACCACCGGCGACCGACGCGATCTGTCGTCGGACGAGGTGATCGCGCGCTTCATCGAGAGCTTTCCGGTGACGGACGAGCGCCTCAGGGAAGCGGTCATCCCCCACGATCTCGGCCAGGCGTACCTGCTCGAGGACTACACCTTCCTCAAAGCTGTCAGCGAAGATCGCCCGAGCTGGCTCGACTTCGGTGTCGCTGTCGAAGCGCATCGGGTCGTCGATGCGATCTATGAGTCCGCACGAACGGGGCAAGCCGTTTCGATGTGAGTTTGTCGTTTGTAGTTCCTGGTTGAACCAGCGACCATGCGACCAGATTCAGCTGCCAACGACCTTCATGCCGGGTTGCGGGTCGAGGTCCCAGCCGGCCACGAGCGCGTCGTACCGGTAGTGGGCGCAGGCGGCGATCATCGCGCCGTTGTCGGTGCAGAGGACGGGTGGCGGCGTAAAGACCGGCACCGGGGACCGTTGTACGAGCAGGTCGCGTAGCGCCCGGTTAGCGGCGACCCCGCCCGAAAGCAGCATGCTGCGCACCCCTTCGCGCTCGGCCGCCCTCACCGCCTTCCTCGTCAGTACGTCGATCACGGCCGTCTGGAACGCCGAGGCGATCTCGGGTACCGGCGGCGCAGGCGCATCCTCGTTTCGTACGACGTGCAGGACCGCTGTCTTGAGGTCGCTGAACGAGAAGTCGTCGGTCCCCTTCAGCCACGCTCGCGGCAGGCGCAGCCGCGGCGTTCCGGACTCGCGCGCAGTGCGCTCGATCGCTGGCCCGCCGGGGAACCCGAGACCGAGCAGCCGGCCGACCTTATCGAAAGCTTCCCCTGCGGCGTCGTCGCGCGTGCGCCCGAGGCGCCGATAGACCCCGTGATCCGACATCAGGACGATATCCGTGTGGCCGCCGCTGACGATGAGGCCGAGCGCGGGCAGCTCGGGCACGACGTAGTCACGGCCGTCGACCTGGAGCCAATTCGCGTACAGGTGCGCCTCGAGATGGTTGACGCCAAGCAGTGGCAGGTCGTGCGCGTAAGCCAGCGCCTTCGCTGTGTTGACGCCGACCAGCAGGGCGCCCGCCAACCCCGGCCCGGCGGTAACGGCGACGGCGGTGAGGTCGCGCCACGTTACCTGCGCCTCCGCCAGCGCCGCATCGACGACCTGCAGGATCACTTCGAGATGGTGCCGCGATGCTACCTCCGGCACGACGCCGCCGTACTGTGCGTGCAGGTGGAACTGCGATGCGATGACGTTCGAGCGCAGCGTCCGTCCATCCTCGACGACCGCGGCAGCGGTCTCGTCGCACGATGTCTCGATGCCGAGGATCAGCCGATGAGCTGATTGCGTTTCGGCCATGCTAGACCGGCAGCGGGAGGTCGATGGTATGGCGATGCAGCTCGGCGATGATGCGGTGCGCCGATGCCTCGTCCGGCTCGCACAGCGGCAGCCGGAATGGTCCGGCCTCGAAGCCTAGCTGGTTGAGAGCGTACTTGAGCGGGATCGGGTTCGTGACGCAGAAGAGCGCGTCGTTCAGCGGCAGCAACCGCCTGTGCAGCTTGGCGGCTTCGCCGATCCGGCCAGCGAGGAGATGGGCAATCATCGCGGCGATCTGGCGGCCGACGATGTGGCTCGTCACGCTGATCACGCCGTAGCCGCCGAGCGAGACGACGGCGAACGTGTCCTCGTCGTTGCCCGACCAAACTCGGAACTGCGGCGGCGCATCCTCGATGATCAGCGCGATCTGCGCCATGTCGCCGCTCGCTTCCTTGACGCCGGCGATGTTGCCGTGTCGCGCGAGCCGCAGCTGCGTATCCGCGTTCATGTTGACGCCTGTGCGGCTCGGGACGTTATACGGGATGCACGGCAGTTCGACGGCGTCGGCGATCGCAGCGAAGTGCCGGAACATGCCCTCCTGTGTCGGCTTGTTGTAGTAGGGCACCGTGAGCAGCAGCGCGTCGACGCCGGTGCGCACTGCCTCTCGGCTGAGGTCGACGCTGTCGGCCGTGCAGTTGTCGCCGGAACCGGCGATCACGGCCGCGCGGTCGCCGACCGCCTCTTTTACTTCCTGCCAGAGCCGGATCTTCTCAGGAATGGTCAGCGTCGGCGCCTCGCCCGTCGTGCCGGTGACGACGATGCCGCCTGATCCGCAATCGAGCAGCGCCAGCGCCAGGCGACGCGCCTGCGCGTAGTCGACGGCGCCATCGCGCGTGAACGGCGTGATCATGGCGGTGAGGAGGCGGCCGAGTTCCATGCGTCTGCTCCGGGAGTGTGCGAGTTGGTAGTGCCAGTTTAGCGCAGCCGTCGCCTCAATGATCACTTCCGTCACGACGTCATCGCCCGGCAATGCTCCGCCGTTCGGCGGAGGCGGGCTGAGGCAGAAGCACCAGCCCCAGCCCCGACGCAAGGTCGATTACGCGCGCCCTCAGTCGCGAGACAATCGCTATATCGAGACGGGAGCGCCGGAGACGGCGGTAAGGAGCATTGCGATGGCAATCATGACACGCAACCAGGGCGACATGTGGCTGGAGTCGCCAGCCTTTCGCCGGTACGAGCGCAACCGGCCACCGAGCCGCGTGCTGTCGGCGTTGGCCGCCGCGCCGCGTGCCGCGGTCGTCCAGCAGGTTTCGCTCGTTGTGTTTGCGTACTTCGCGTACTTCCTCGTCCGCGGCTTTACGGAAGGCGACCACGCGCGAGCGGTGTCGAATGCCGTCTATATTGTCGGCTTGGAGAAGCATCTTGGATTCTTCTGGGAGCCAGCCATCCAGCGCCACGTCGTCACCCACCACTGGATCGTCACGTTGGCGAATTGGATGTACATCTGGGGCCACTGGCCGCTGATCGCTACCGTCGCGATGTGAACGACAAGCAGAAGACGACCTACCGCGCCCACAACATGGGCTTCATCTTCCAGACGTACAACCTGCTGCCCGTGCTTTCGGCGGTCGAGAACGTCGAGCTGCCGCTCGTCGTCTCCGGCGTAAACACGAACGAATCCCGCAAGCGCGCGCTCGCGGCGCTCGAGACGGTCGGCCTGCCGGAAAAGGCGAACGAGCGGCCGTCGCAACTCTCGGGCGGCCAGCGGCAGCGCGTCACGATCGCTCGTTCGCTCGTTAACGACCCGGCGATTGTCTGGGCCGACGAGCCGACCGGCGCGCTCGACTCGCGCACCGCAAACGACATCATGACCTTGATGGAGAAGCTCAACCAGGAGCAGGGCCAGACGTTCGTCATCGTCACCCACGACGCCGGCATCGGCAAGCGCTGCCACCGCCTCATTCACATGTCCGATGGCGTCATCGTCGGGGAGGGCCGCAACTCATGAAATCGCTATTTGGCCTGCCGATGCAAGACATCATGTACGTGCTCATCGCCATCTTCGCGGTCGCGCTGGCGAGCGTCGCGTTCGTATTCATCACCAACCGTGTCATGTTCAAGATGGGGCTGCGCAACCTGCCGAAGCGTGGCCTTCAGACCGGACTCGTGGTCGTCGGGCTGATGCTGGCGACGCTGATCACGACCGCCGCTTTCAGCACCGGCGACACGATCGACTACTCGATCAGCAAGCTGACGTTCGACGACCTACAGCGCACCGATCTCACGCTCAACCCGTACAACAACAGCACGAGCCACGAGCCGGGCGCTGTATCGAGCACCAACGAAGTCTACTTCGCCGAGGGAGCGGTGCCCGTGCTGGAGCGGCGCTTCGCGAACGACGCCGGCATCGATGGCTTCATGCCGTTCCTGTTCGAGGGCGTCGCCGTGCAGGATCAGCGCAGCGGGCTCTCGGAGCCGACGGTGCAGCTGAGCGGCATCGACCCGGAGCGGCTCGATCGCCTCGGCGGCCTGCGGCTCGAAAGCGGCGGGCGCTTCACCCTGAAGACGCTAGGCGAAAACGACATCCTGCTCAGCAAGCAAGCGGCCGACGCGCTCGACGCCAAGCTCGGCGACACGGTGAGCTTGTTCGGTAGGCGGCCAGGCGCACGACGCGCACGTCGCGGGCGTCGTCAAGGACGAGCGCGCTGCCGGCTCGACGAATGCGGCCGATGCGCGCACCCCAGGGGGCGCCGCGATGCGCCTCACGACGGTGCAGGCGCTCACCGGCCACGCCGGCCAGGTGAATCAGATCAGCGTCGCGCTCAAGGGCGACGTGCGCAGCACCGTATCGAAGGCGGCGGCCCCGGCGGCGCGGCTGCAGTCATTCGTTTCGAGCGACGAGGGCAAGTCGACCCTTGGCGTCGGCGTCCGCAACGTTAAGGTCGAGACGTTCAAGAAGGACGCGGTGGAGGATGCCGAGAAGTTCGGCAACGTCCTCACGACACTGTTCCTCGTGCTCGGCCTCTTCTCGATCGCGTCCGGCGTGATGCTGATCTTCATGATCTTCGTCATGCTCGCGGCCGAGCGGAAGCCCGAGATGGGGATGGCGCGTGCGGTCGGCGCGCAGAAAAACAGCCTCGTGCAGTCGTTCATGGCGGAGGGCATGGCGTACAGCGTGCTCGCCGGCATCGTCGGCGGCGCACTCGGCGTGGCGGCTGCGATCGCGCTGGTGCTCGGCATTCTGCAGGTTGGTCTTGGGGGCGGCGGGTCGTTCATCACGGCGCACGTGACGGCGCGGTCGCTGATCGTCAGCTACTGCCTCGGTGTCGTCGTGACGTTCGTAACTGTCGTCATCTCGGCGATGAAGGTGTCGAACGTCAACATCGTCGGCGCCATCCGCGGCACCGACGACGACGATCGCCGCCAGCCGAAGCGCAACACGAACTGGAAGTGGGTCGCCATTGGCCTGCCCGCAATGATCGTGCCGCCGTTCGGCATCTGGCTCTTCTTCCGTAAAGGCATCGGCCTGGCGTGGGCATGGATCATCGCGCCGATCGGCATCGCGCTCTCGCTGCTGGCGCTGCAGGGAGCCCGGGGCGGCGGCACGGCGTCGCAGTTCCTCGCGGGGTTCGGGTTCTCGCTCATCCCGCTGTGCGTGGCGCAGATCGCATCGTACTACCGCGCGCCGAGCCGCCTGACGTGGACGATCGTCGGCGCCTGGCTGCTGGCCTACTGGCTCACGCCGTTTGACATCGGCGGCAAGATCCTCGGAACGACGCTCGAGGGCGATATCGAGATGTTCCTGATGTCCGGCATCATGGTCGTCATCGGCTTCACGCTGGTCATCGTGTTCAACGCACGCTTGCTGACGGCCCTGTTCCGCACCGGGCGTTACCGCGTGTCGGTCGCCGCCTCCGCCGCAACTCTGGCGTTCGTCGCCGGCGGCGTGCTGATCGGCAAGAAGGGCGACGGCCTCGGCCAGCTGATGTACCTCTTCGCAGCGCTCGCGGCGATGGTGACGGCGGCCTCGTATTCGGCGGCAGAGTTCCCGAAGCTGGGCCCGGCACTGAAGATGGGCGTCGCCTACCCGCTCTCGAACCGCTTCCGCACCGGAATGACGATCGCGATGTTCGCGCTGATCATCTTCTCGCTGACCGTGTTCAGCATCATCAACGCCAACTTTGCGGCGAAGACCGCCGGCAAGAGCGGCGACGGCGGCTGGAACGTTCTCGCGACGGCCAACCGCAACAACCCCGTCGGCGACGTCAAGCAGGCGCTGGTCGACGCGAACGCACCCGTCGCAAGCGAGATCGACAGCGAAGGCCGGACGACGGTGTTTACCGGCGAGCAGCAGGTGCATCAGCCCGGCTATGACGAAGGCCGCTGGGCGTCCTACCCGGTGATCGCCGGCGATGATGCCTTCTATTCGAATGGGCACTCCTCGCTCGATGCGCGGGCACACGGCTACAACAGCGACGCCGACGTGTTCAACGCGATCCGTACGAATAGCGATGTCGCGCTCGCCGACGGTTCGGAGTTCAGCTCGTACGACTTCCAGCCCAGCCTCAATGTCAACGACAAGCGCTTCGAACCGGTCGACGTCGAGTTCCGTAACCCGGTGACAGGCGACCTCAAGCGCGTGACGATCATCGGCGTCCTCGCGATGAAGCTCGATTCGAGCATCACGGGCGGAATCTACGTCAATGCCGCCTCCTATGCGCCCGTCTTCGGCGCGCCGGACTATCAGCGGACGTATGTGCGGCTGAAGGACGGTGTCAATGCGAAGACTGCGGCGAACCAGATCGAGTCGGCGCTGACGACGAAGCGGGTGCAGGCCGACTCAATCAAGGCGCTGATCGACCAGAGCGTTGCGCAGGGTAAAGCCTTCAACCAAATGTTCCAGGCGTTCATGGCGCTCGGCCTGTTCGTCGGCATCATCTCGCTCGGCGTCATCGCCTTCCGCTCGGTGGTCGAGCGGCGCCAGCAGATCGGCATGCTGCGGGCGATCGGCTACCAGAGCGGCAGCGTCGCACTGACCTTCATGCTGGAGTCGAGCTTCATCGCGCTAATGGGCATCCTCTCCGGCGTCGTCGGCGGCACGATTCTTGCCCGCAACTTGATGACCTCGGGCCAGTTCGCCGACATCGGTTCGGACTTCACGATCCCGTGGTTGCAGGTCGTCGGCTTCGCCGCCATCGCCTTCGTCTTCTCGCTGGCGATGACGTGGTGGCCCAGTCGCGGTGCGGCGAACGTCCCCGTCGCGGAGGCGCTGCGGTACGAGTAGGTTGCTGGTGACTCGTGATTGGTGACTGGTGATTGAAAGGGCGTCGCAAACGCGACGCCCTTCCTTGCTTGTCGGTTGCGCTCCTCCCTTAAAGCGCGCTCCGAACGGCGAGCGGAGTGCAGACAGCGGCATTCTCGAGTCCGCCCGTCGTTGCTCGCCCTACACTGAGCGATGCGCACACCCGTGAGCCCCGAGACGGCCCCGCTGCGGTTGTTCGTCGCGATCGAACTGGCGGCTGATGTGAAGCGCGCGCTACATGCGACGATCGCATCGTTGCGAGCCGCGATCGGCGGCGACTCGCTGCGCTGGGTGCGCGTCGAGGGGATCCATGTGACGCTCAAGTTCCTCGGCGCAGTGTCGACGGCGCGCGTCGAAGCGATCGATGCGGCGCTGCGTAATGCGACCTGCGGCGCTGCGCCGTTCGCTCTGCAGCCGCAGGGCATCGGCAGCTTCGGAGGCAGCCACGGCTTGCGGGTGGCATGGCTTGGCCTCGTCGGCGAGACCGAACGGCTCGCATCGCTCGCCGACCGCGTGGAGGCTGCACTGCAGCCGATCGGATTCGAGCGCGAGCGACGTCCATTCGCGGCGCACCTGACGCTGGGCCGCGTGCGGGAAGGCGCACTGCCCGACGAGCGGTCGCGCGTGCATCGATTGCTCGCCGGGATGTCGACGTCGGAACTGCCCGCGTTCCGGGTCGAGCATGTCAGTCTCATGCGGTCGACGCCCTCGCGCGGCGGCGCGACGTATGACTCCCTTTCGACGTATCCGCTCTCCGGCGGCGCTGCGTTGTGAGTCTGCGCATTCTCGCGGTCGACTGGTCCGGCGCGGCAATCGGCGCGGAGAAGAAGATCTGGCTCGCGGAGGCGACCGCTGACGGCGAGCTGATCAGGCTCGAGTGCGGCCGCAGGCGCGACGAGATTGCGGCGCATCTGGTCGACGAGACCGAATGCGGCAAACCGATGATCGTTGGCCTCGACTTCGGCTTCTCGCTCCCAGCGTGGTACCTCGATCGATGCGGCTGGGCGACAGCGCCCCAGCTGTGGGAGCAGCTCGCGGACGGGCAGGCCGAGACGCTGCTGAGTGCCTGCGCTGCGCCGTTCTGGGGTCGCGCGGGCCGCGCGCGACCGCAGGGCGACGAGCAGTATCGACGGACCGAGCGCGATGTTGTCGCGGCGTTCGGCGTGCAACCGAAGTCGGTCTTCCAGATCGGCGGCGCCGGCGCGGTCGGCACGGGCTCGCTCCGGGGCATGTGTTCGCTGCACGGGCTGCGCCCGGCAGGACTGCGGATCTGGCCCTTTGACGCCGGGACGAGCGCGGCGGCAGCGACGACCGTGATCGAGATCTATCCGCGGTTGATGACGGGGCCGATACGCAAGCGCCGAATCGACGAACGAACGGAGTTTGTCGAGAAGCACCTGGCATCGCAATCGACGGCGATGCGTGCGCTCGCGGCATCGACGGAGGACGCCTTCGACGCGGCCGTCTCGGCGCTCGTGATGGCGGATCATGCTTCGGAGCTGGCTGCGTTGCCGGAGATTCTCGACCCGCAGCTGCTGCGCGAGGGGATGATCTGGCAACCGGCGCGCAGGTTCGACGGGCAGATCGCAATCGGGCCCGCGCCTACTCGGCGCCGTCCTATACTGACGGTATGAAGCCGCTGATTCTCCTTGCGTGCGCGAGCCTCCTTCTTGTCACGGGCGCGCGCTGCCGAGACTCGCAGGGCACGACGCACTATTCCGGCGTGTATATCTCGCTGGGCGATTCGGTGGCCGCAGGCAACGGCTCGTCGGACAAGGCGGCGACGAGCTATGCGGCGCTGCTGGCGCGCGACGAAGGCAATCTTGACCTGCGAAACTATGCCGTCGCCGGTGCGACGACGCAGGACGTGATCGACAAGCAGCTGCCGGATGCGCTCTCCCTCGATGGAGAGATCGCGTTCATCACGATTTCTGTCGGCGGCAACGACCTGGCCGGGCTGATCCCGAACGCCGCCTGCCGGGATGAGACATTGCCGGCCGCCTGCCCGCTCGATGAGACGCTGCGCGGCGTCGAGACGCGGTACAGCGAGCTCGTCGCACGGCTGCGGGCTGCGCATCCCGACACGCCGATTGTGCTGCTCGGTTACCCGAACTTCTTCTCGGGCACGGGTCACGTCTTCGAGGCGCCGGCGACGCGCGTGATGCCGCGGCTCGACGATGTGATCCGCGGTGCGGCGGCAAAGTATCCGCATGCGGGCGTGGCCGACGCGGCGCCGGCGTTCGAAGGGCGCGGCCGTGAGCTGACGCACGTGCTCGATCCGCAGTTCGATCCGCATCCTACGGACGCCGGGCATCGACTGATCGCGGACGCGTTTATCGCCGCGCTGGCGGCGATCAAGTGATTCGGTGACGGCGACGGGGTGCGTCGGCGGGATCGCCGTGTCCGCTGTCGCGTGACATGCCGCGGTGATTGTCACCCTGAGCCCGCGAAGGTCTTGTGCGGAACGCTGGCGATCTCGCGTTCGGGCCTCGCCTGTTCGAACGAGGATACGGTCAGGCCCAACAAGATCCTTCGCTGACGCTCAGGATGACAATCGCGGCGGTGCCAAAGAACGTCAGCTTTTGCCCTCGACGCTCCGCTATGCAGCCTCCAGCTCTCCTGCTTGCCGGACGCTGCCTTCGCGCGCTACGTGCAGATGCGGGGGGCGCATAGGGCAAACGCTGATTGTTGAGGGCGCGCTTGGCCGCGATGCTGCTCGTGCGCAGGGATGTACGCCGGGCAGGAGGCTGTGGTGCTATCAACAATCCGTACTCAATCGATGCACGTTGGGCTGGGCGGCGGGCTGCTGATCGCCGGCGTGCTGTTGCTTGTCGCGCGGCCGGGGATCGCGCTGGCGCATCACGTGATGATCAGCGACCGGCTCGATTGCGCGAGCTGGGAGACGAAGGCCGAGTACATCGGCGGGCCGGATGATCGCAAGGCAGTCGTCGATGTCGTCATCAACGGCGAGGCGATCCAGCAGACCTTCTTCTTCGACGACAAGGCGGGCCATCTCGGACATCAGGATTACTACCTCCTCTACGATCGCATGGGATCGGGGCAGCTGCGGACCTCGGGCACGGTGACGCTGTACGAGAAGTCGGGGCGTAGCTACAGCGTCGTTTCGAACGCCGAGGACACGCATATTAATCTTGTGTGCGCGAATGCGACGCCGGCGATGACGATGACGGCGACCCCGCCTGTGAGCGACACACCGGCCGCCACAACGACGTCCGTGAGCACCGTGACTGCGGTGCCGACGGCGACTGCGACGATGACTACCATCGCGACCGATACGCCGGCGGCGACGGCGACAGAACTCGGTCTCGGCACGATCACGCCGATCGGGACGTACACGCCCGCTGCGACTGAGACGATAGTCGCGAACGGCACGCCGATCGCAAGCGCGACGCCCTCGCAGACCGGAACTGCGGCAGCATCACCGAGCGCGTCCTCCACATCGTCGGTGACGCCGAGCGGTGGCGCTGAAAGCACAGCGACGCCTGCGCCCACGAAGACTCCGGCCGCCGGTGGCCACGCGTCGCCGACGTCCGGTACGACTTCGTCGCGCGAGAACATGACGCCAGCCGGGTCGACGACGCCTGTTTCGGGGAATCCGGGCGCCTCGGCGAGCGGCACGCCGGCTCTAACGAGCAGCGTGCGCGGACTGACGCACCCGGGCAATCCATCCGAAGCGCCGTCGTCGCCGAACGGTTCGAACCGCGCATTTCCGTCGACGGGCGCGGGCACGGACTCACGCTCGGGCATCCTGAATGCTGCGCTCGGCGTGGCGCTGGCCGCGCTGGGCCTCGGCGTGCTGGCGTTCGGAATGCGGACGAAGCGGGTCGGGTAGGGGTCGGCCTCGCTGATTCGTTATGTAATCGTTTGGCACTTTTGGGGTCATCGGGCTGTGCGGTGATGGTCTGGGGTTGCCGCGGTAAGCGAACGTGGTCGTGATGCAGCCGGTACTAGCGTCATCGGTTATGTACTCGGTTGTTCAATTTTCGGTTGTTTCGGCCGCGTGTCTTGGCGTGGCGGTGACGTCTGGCGATATCGGAGCTTCTGCGACAGCCGGGCAAGATTCTTCGCTGGCGCTCTGAATGCCAATCATGCACGGCGAGGATGCGGCTGAGGATGATGATCCGCGCGAGGGCGCTGGCCGGCTTCGCTTCTCGCTTTCGTTTCGCACAGGCATTTCTGATGCCGCTGCTTTCATTGCCGAATCGGCGTTCGGCGACAAGCCGAACAAGATTCTTCGCTGGCGCTCTGAATGAAAGCGCGCCGTGACCTGAATGACGGCGCGCCGGGGACCTAATGACGGCCCTGCGGCGATGTGAATGAGCAACAATCACGGCCGAACATGGCACACTGGCGCTTGGTCGGGTTCGCTTGAGCCCGGCGGATGATGTGAGCATCGCACGTGCGTGGTTGATCTCGCATCAAGTTGCGACATGCCACATGAGGAACCAAAGGTGTTGCTCGCCGGCATGGCGATGATCATCTTGCAATCGATGGGGAACGGTGCGACACTGCTGGTCTCATAGACCGGGCCGATACTTCAGCGCAATGTATCGAGGATCCGCGACGAGCGCGGGCAGCAGTTGGGGCGAGCATGGATCTCGGTCAGATCGAGGCGTTCGTACAGGTCGCGCAGCACCGATCGTTCAGCAAGGCGGCGGATGCGCTCTTCCTCACGCAGCCCTCGGTGACGGCGCGTATCCAGTCACTCGAGCGCGATCTCGGCGAGGCGCTGTTCGAGCGCAACGGGCGGGGCGTGCGGCTGACGGAGATGGGGACGGCGTTCCTGCCGTATGCGCGGCGGGCCTTGAAGGCGCTGCAGGAGGGCCGCGACGCGCTCGACGGCATGCGCAATCTCGAGATCGGTACGCTGAAGCTCGGCTGCGCGCTGACGGTGAGCACGTACGTCCTGCCGAAGGTGCTCAAGCAGTACTGCTCGACGTATCCCGGCGTAGAGGTCAGCGTGCACACGGGCCGCTCCGAGCAGGTACTGCAGATGGTGCTCTCGGACGACGTCCACTGCGCGCTCGAGCGCACGGTGCATCACGCGGACATCGTCACGGTGCCGCTGTACGAGGATGACCTCGTGCTGGCTTCGGCGCCGCAGCACCGCTTCGCGCGTGCGGGCTCCGCGACGATCGAGGATGTCGGGCGCGAGCCGCTGATCCTGTTCGACAAGGGGTCGAGCTACAGCCAGCTGATCCAGGGCGTATTCCGGCAGCACGGGATCGTGCCGCACACGCTGATGGAGCTGGATACGATCGAGGCGACGAAGAAGATGGTCGAGGAGGGACTCGGCATCGCGCTGCTGCCGAAGGTATCGACGGAGCGCGAGTTCTCGCAGGGGAGCTTGAGTCCGATCAACATCTCGAACGCCTCGATGCCCGGGCGGCAGATCTCGTTGATCTTCCGGAAGAATCGTAAGCACACGCGCGCTGTCGTCGCGTTCTTCACGCTGCTGGTCGATCTGTATGGCGTGACGATCCCGGAGGGAGCGCTGGCGGGGGTCGCGTGAAGTCGCTGCGCCCAGTTGACAGTTCACGGTTTGCAGTTTGCGGTTCGCAGGCTGGTGTCCAGCCCCCAACTCCAACCTACTAGCTGCGGTCGGCGGGCCGTGTTAGGGTCGCGGGATGAATGAGCCGTTTGTTTCGGTGCTGATTCCGGTGCGTGACGAGGAGCGCTATATCGAGCGCTGCCTCGAGAGTCTGGGTACGCAGGACTATCCGCGCCGGCGCTTCGAGGTGCTGGTGATCGATGGCCACTCGACCGACGGCACGAAGCAGCTGATCGCGCGGTTCGCTGCCGAGTCGACGCTCGACTTGCGGCTGCTGGAGAACCCGGCGTTGAAGCCGGCGTTCGCGCTCAACATCGGGCTCGTCGAGGCGCGGGGCGATGTGATCGTGCGGGTCGATGGGCATGCGGCGGTCGCGGCGGACTACCTGAGCGCGAGCGTCGCCGCGCTCGACGCGACGGGCGCCGATTGTGTCGGCGGCGTGATCACGAGCGAGGGCGACTCATACGCCGGCCGTGCGATCGCGCTCGCGATGGCGTCGCGGTTCGGCGTCGGCGGCGCGTCGTTCCGTATCGGCGGCGAGGGCCCAGTGGACACGGTGGCGTTCGGCGCCTACCGCCGGGACGTGTTCGAGCGCATCGGCACCTTTGCGGAAGACATCGACAAAGGCGAGGACGACGAATTCAACTACCGGCTGCTCGACGCCGGCGGCACGATCTTCCTCGCGCCGTCGATTCGCGCTCGCTATACGGTGCGCGGGAGCATCGTTGGGCTGTGGCGGCAGTACTTCGGGTACGGCCGGGCGAAGCCGGAGGTGCTGCGCCGGCATCCGTCGCAGGTGCGGCCGCGGCAGCTCGTGCCGCCGCTGTTCGTCGCGGGGCTCGTGGTCGCGGCGTTGCGCGCGGCCGGCGGCGATGCGCGGCCGCTGAAAGCGCTGCTCGCGACGTACGTGGCCGCGATCGGCGCCGCGTCGGCCGCGGTCGCGCTGCCGCGTGCGCCGCGGCAGCTGCCGCTGTTGCCGATCGTCTTTGCGTGCCTGCACGTCGCGTACGGCGCGGGCTTTCTCGTTGGGTTGGGTCGCGCGGGGCTGCGGATCGTCGGCGGGACCCCGGTGGTGGATCGATCGCGCATTTCGCCAGGCGATTTTGAGATGCGCGGCTAGCGCGGCTGACCGGCAGACAGTTTGCCGCTCTTGCGTCGAGAGGGGTCGGCCGTTTCGAGCCAAGATTCTTCGCTGCCGCTCTGAATGACAGGCGGTCAGGGGCGCGCGGTGGGCGACGGACTACTGCGGCCGACCGGAGACAAAACGACAAGGAACGGCCGCCAGCCAGGTACCGCCAGCCGCCAGCCGCCAGCCGCCGACCAGCAACCAACAACCAAGCCGATGATATCCTTCGGCCATGACGGCTGATCACGAGCGCTGGACCGGGCGGCCGGTGTGGGCGGAGATCGATCTGGATGCGATCGCGCACAACGTCGGTGTGCTTGTGGCGTGCGTTGCGCCGGCGCGGCTATATGCCGTCGTCAAGGCGAATGCGTACGGGCACGGCGCGGTGGCGGTGGCGCGGACGGCGCTCGACGCAGGAGCGCGAGGCGTCGCGGTCGTGTGCGTCGACGAGGGCGAGGAGCTGCGGCTGGCGGGCATCGATGCGCCGATCCTGGTGGTCGGGTGCGCGCAGACATCGGAAGCGGAACGGATCGTCGACCTGCGGCTGACTCCGACCGTCGACTCGATGCAGCTCGCGCTCGCACTCTCGCGCTTGGCGACGGACCGTAACATCACGCAGCCGGTACACGTGGAGCTCGAGAGCGGGCTTAACCGGCACGGTCTGCCGGTCGAAGAACTCGTCGCGTACGCCGAGAGTGTGCGCGCGCTGCCGGCCATCGTCATCGAGGGCATCTTCACCCACTTCGCGGCGGCCGAGGAGGGCGACAGCTCCTTCACGCGCGGCCAGCATGACGCGCTGATGGCGGCGTCGGCGCGCCTGCCGTGGATCCCGATGCGGCATTGCGCCGCATCGGCGAGCATCCTCGGCGCGCCGGAGATGATGCTCGATGCCGTCCGCGCAGGGCTGGCGGTCTACGGTTACGAACCGGCGCGGGGGATCGCCGGCGACATCGAGCTGCGGCGCGCGCTGTCGCTGAAATCGCGGGTGGCGCGGGTGATCGTCGTCGAGATCGGCGGCAGTGTCGGTTACGGACGGACATGGACGGCGACGCGACCGTCGCGGATCGCGCTGGTGATGTGCGGCTATGCGGACGGTCTGCGACGCGATCTCTCGAATCGGGCATCGGTGCTGGTGCGCGGGCAGCGGGCGCCGATCGCCGGCCGGATCGCGATGGACATGTGCATGGCGGACGTGACGGACGTTGCTGGCGTTGCGCCCGACGACGAGGTGGTGCTGATCGGCCAGCAGGGCGACGAGCGGATCGACGCCGACGAGCTGGCCGAGCTCGCGGATACGATCTCGTGGGAGATCCTCGCCGGGATCAGTGCGCGGGTGCCGCGGGCGTACCTGCGTGGTGGGCACGTGGTTGCGGTGGCGACGCTGAACCAGCGCTTGGTGCTCGGGCAACTGGCGCCGGGCAGATAGCTGCCCGGCGTTGGCGGTTCGCGGTCCCAGAGTTCTACGCGCTTCATTGATCTCATGGCGATGCATCGTCGGCGTCCGAGTTGCTCGTAGCATTCGCCTGTTGTATCTGCGACGCGCGAAAAGCACGACAGTACGCCGTGGTGTTCGCCTCGGGCGTGATTGTTCACCACTTTGTGGTTGCGCGGCCGGCAGATCGTGGGTTGCGCGATCCTCGCGATCGCGCACCTGATTCTCGAATCACATTCGGTTGGAATCGCCGGAGAAGAGGGCGCCCCAGGCGCTGAGTTCGGCGGCGGTGCCGTGATCGAGGATGGCGATCGCGCCGGAGCGGTAGGCGAGGGCAGTCGCCTGCAGCGTCGCGCGATCGATGAGCGACGGCGATGGGGATGGAGGCTTGGAGGCTGACGTTGCGGCGGCGGCGAGGGCGCGGAGTTCGTCGTCGGAGGCCGTCTCGACGACGTAGATCGAGGCGGCGCGGGCGCCGCGGCGGAGCGCCTCGCTGACCTGCGCGGCGACGAGCTCCGGGCCGACGTCGTCGTAGGTTTGGAGCACCGGGGCGCACGGCAGCCCGAGATAGGACGGACCGGGATAGGCCGCATCGAAGGCGGCGGCGACGGGCTGCCGGAACGCCTGCGGGTAGACCATCGGCAGCCAGCCATCGATGCCGGCGCGCGCCGCCTCGAGCACGAAGGGCGCTCCGAGACCACGGCCGGGGCGGAGATCAGCGGCGACGTGGAGGGGGATGTGGGGGCAGCGGGCGCGGAAGCGGTCGATCAGCGCGCGGATGGCAACGGCAGCACCGTCGTCCGCCCAACCGCCGCCGTCGTTGGGTTCGCAGTTCGCGACGGCGAAGGACGCGCCGGCAGCGACGGCATCGGCGAGCATGTCGGCTTCACGGGCGGCCTGGGACGCGTAGGCGAAGCGCTCGACGCCCCAGAGGATGCCGGCAGCGGCGATCTCCTGTTCGAACGCGGGATCGCCGTACTTGATGATCACGCCGTCGAGGGCGGCGAGGCGGGCGCGGCGGATGACTTCGGCTGCGGGGAGGTTGTGATAGCCGTTGTGGCACCAGCCGTGGAATTGCAAATGGTTGGTCCCTCCTGGTCGTTTCTGAGTGGTGATTTGTGACTGGTGATTGGGCGTCGGCGTTGGCTGACGGGGGAAGAACGTCGGCGTGGTACGTCGCGGCGATGACAGGGTATGCCCTTGGCGGCAAAACTCGCAGGCGTCGTGTCATGGTGGGGTTTGCACTCGCGTGCAGCGGGAGCGTGAGACGCGGGCTTAAAGGTCGCGCCACCGGCCTATGGGCGGCGGACGGAGACGCGAGCGCGGCGAGGCTCGCGAGTCGCGGGGTGCTCATGGGGTCGGTCAGCACGCCTGAGGGTGCAGCTGGGGGCGCGAGGCGCGGGTTCAGCGCGCGCCATCGGGCGGTTGGGCATAGTTTTGAGCACGAACGGCGGTCGTTCGCATGGGGGCTCGCGGTAGAGGTAAGGATCGAGCGTGCCGACATGAACCTTTGCCAATGTTTCGCCGAGTTAGCTTCGAGCGCCCGAATTTTGCCACATATTTTTGACAACTGGGCCGAAATAGGTACTCCATGTACCTGTTTTGCCGTTGACAGATCGCTCGTACTCGTCCTAGAGTAGCCTCCGTTGATGGCCCCGGGGACGACACTCAGCCGTCGTCCCCGGGCCATAAACCCCCGCCATGCTTGCCCAGCAGGATCGCCGACTCCCGCCAGTCGTTAGAACACTGAGACGCGCCGGATAGGCGGGTTCGCGTTCGACCGGCTCCATCGTCTTGGGATCTTGAGACGAGGAGGACTGACTGATAGGGCACAGTGCGCGATGCGGCCACTCGGGGGAGCGGGCCGCATCGCGCTGATCGTTAGCGCTTCCCCGATATCTATCCATCCGCGCAAACAAAGGGGAGGCAAGCAGTGCGACGTTATCTCTTAGCGATCATCGCGATCGTCGTCATGGGCACAGCCGTCTTTACAGGCGGCGCACATCACGCATCAGGCTCGACGACCGTGGTCGTGAATCCATCCAACATGAACGGATGGTATTTCTGGAACGACAAGGACGACACGTTCACCGGCAGCCCAGGCGCGCTGGTCGCGGGGCCGGCAACGCCACCGCTCGGCACGGGCAGCGTGCGGCTCGGGCCGTTGACGGATAGCGGCGCGACCGCCAACGGGTACTCGGCGATCGCCACGAACTCGTACGCCGGCACGCCGATCGCGAACTTCACGTCGATGGCGTACTCGACGTACCAGCCGGGACCGACGCTGGCGGTGGCTGTGCAGTTCGATGTGAAGTATCGGACGACGGACACGGCCTACGGCGGCCGTCTGGTGTTCGAGCCGTACCAGAACGGCGCTGTGACGGTCGGCTCCGGCTGGCAGTCGTGGTCGCCGCTTGCGGGCAAGTGGTGGGCCTCCAAGACAACGACGGCAGGTACGGGCGGCGCGCAGGTCGTCGCGCTGCCGGCGGGCAACTGTGTACAGGCGACGCCGTGCACGTGGGCGCAGATCAACGCGGCCTTCCCGGCGGCGGCGGTTAGCGGCCGTTTCCTGCTGCGTTCCGGAAGTAACTGGAACGGCTTCGACGGCAACGCCGACGGCCTGACGATCGGCGTCAGCGGCGCCGACACGACGTATGACTTCGAGCCGACGGTGAACTGCACGACGGATTGCTACGTGCGTCCGAACGGCAACGACGCAAACGGCGGCACGGCGGACAACGCGGCGAACGCGAAGCTGACGATTCAGTCGGCCGTCAACACGGTCTCGAGCGGCGGCACGGTGCACGTGGCGGCCGGCACCTACACCGAGAACGTCGTGCTCAACAAGCCACTGACGCTGACCGGCGCGGGACAAACATCGACCATCGTCGAACCGGCGGTATCGAACCCGATCTGCGGGCCGGGATCGCTCTGCGGCGGCGCGGCGAGCGTCATCCTGCTGGTCCAGGCCGATAACGTGACGATCCAGAATCTTGGAATCGACGGCGACAACCCGTCGCTGACGAGCGGCGTCGTCGTCGCGGGCGCGGATCTCGATGCCCGCAACGGCATCCAGACGAACCACCTCGCCGGCGTGTACCAAAACCTCGACGTGCATGACGTGACGGCGAAGAACATCTACCTGCGCGGCATCTACGCGTCGACAGGCGGCACATTCAACTTCCACAACGACACTGTGCTGAACGTGCAGGCCGATCCGGCATCGATCTCGATGTTCAACTCGGGCGGCGCAGGCACGTTCGCGAACAACATCGTCGACGGATCGAACGACGCGATCAGCAGCAACCATTCTCGCGGCGTGCAGTTCCTGAACAACACGATCACGAACTCGCAGAGCGGCGTCCACACAGACAACGCGGGTGATGGCGGCGGTGTCGCCGACCTGATCCAGGGCAACACGATCAGCAACAGCAGCGCGCCGTTTGGGTACGGGATCTGGGTCTTCGTGCCGTACATCGCGCCGACGTTCAAGAACAACACCGTGAACAACGTCGATGTCGGGATCGCGGCGTTCGGCAGCGGCGCAGCGGTGACGACGTCATTCATCGACAACGAGATTGACGGTCAGAGCAAGCCGGGCGCGACGGGCGCCTACGTCACGACGGACCAGCTCGGCTACGGTGACGGCAACGTGTCGGTGCTGATGACGGGCAACATCATCAAGAACAACACGGACGGCATCTTCGTCCAGGCGAACAGCGGCTACACGGCGAGCGTCAACGCGACGAAGAACTCGATCGCCGGAAACACGGGCACGGGCGTCAGTAAGGACGGCGTCGGCACGTTCAACATGCCGATGACGCAGAACTGGTGGGGCTCCGACACGGGACCATCGCACGTGCTGAACACGGTGCCCGGGACCGGCAACTCGGTGTCGGACGGCGTCACGTACAGCCCGTGGCTCGGCATCGGCACAGACGCCTCGGTGAGCAGCGGCTTCCAGCTGGCATCGCCGATGACGTGGATCGCCGGGCCGGCCGTGTGCGGAGCGACGTGCATCCAGGCGGCGATCGATGACTCGGCGAACGGCGACACGGTGAAGGCGAAGACGGGTGTCTTCCCCGAGCACGTCGTCGTCAACAAGTCGATCACGCTGACACAGGGCTCGTCGCCGATTATCGACGGCGGCGGGTCGGGTGACGTCGTCACGATCACGGCGAACAATGCTACCGTGACGGGTTTCGAGATCCGCAACGGCACGAACGATGTGGTCGTCAACGGCGGCAACAACGCGACGGTGACGAACAACAACCTGCACAACTTCACGAATGCCGGCCTGCTTGCATCGAACGCGACGGGGGCCGACTACTCGAACAACACGGTGACGGGGCCGCACACGCTGTCGTGCGTCGGCGGCTTCTGGGGCATCAAGCTGAACTCGGTGAGCGGTACGATCGGCGCCAACACGCTGAGCGGCATCGGCAACAGCATCACGGGCGGCTGCCAGGAAGGCCGCGCGATTGAGGCTGACGGTGCGGGGACGGTGGCGATCACGAACAACAACGCGAGCCAGTACCAAAAGAGCGGCATCATCGTCCGCGACACGGTGAACTCGACGATCAGCGGCAACACGATGACGGGCGAGGGACCATCGCCGATCATTGCGGCGAACGGCATCACGATTACGTCGAGCGGCACGTCTTCGATCAGCGGCAACACGACGAGCGGGCATGCCTACACGCCTGATTCCGACTTCTCGTGCGGCATTCTGCTCTTCAACAACACGGCGACGGTGAGCGGTAACACGTCGACGGGTGATGAAGTGGGTGTTTGCTCGATCGGTGGCAACGGGACGCAGATCACGAACAATTCGGTGATCGCGCCGCGGCAGCAGGGCATGAACCTCGACGGGGTGGCGAACATCCTCGTCGATAACAACATCATCGATGGCCAGGGCTTGGCGGCGACATCGGCCAACCCCGGTACGGATCCGGACACGGACACGCGGTACTACGGCGTGTTCGCGGTCGACTCGTCCGGCACGGTGAGCAACAACGTGATCAAGAGGATCAAGCACGGTGTTGGGAACGGCGCCCAGAGCGGCGTCGGCATCCGCGTGACAGCGCGCAGCGGTGCCGGTTCGTCGAACATGACGCTGAGCACGAACAACATCAGCGACATCCAGAAGAACGCGATCGTCGTGACGAACACGTACGGCGGGGCGTCGGTGTCGGCGAACATCACGGGTAACACGGTCTCCGGCAACGGTCCGGTGTCGTATATCGCGCAGAACGGCATCCAGATTTCGAATAACGCGTCCGCCGTCGTCAACAACAACGACATCAGCGGCTACGACTACACGCCGTTCACGGCGGCGGCGATCGGTGTGCTCGTGTTCGGGGCGGGGCCGACATCGGTGACGAACAACAACGTGCACAACCTGATGGAGGGCATGTACGTCGAAAGCACGAACAACGCGGTCGTGACGGGCAACACCTTCACGAACTACCGCGACACGGCGATCTTCACGGACGCCGCGAACGGGACGACGTACAACGGCAACAAGGCGCTTGGCGGAGCGGGCACGTTCGGGATGTACCTGTACGCCGGGGCCAACAACAACACCATTACGAACAACGCGTTCCGTGACGGCGACTACGGCGTTTACATCGACTACTCCGCCGGATCGGCTAACGGAAACTCGTTCTCGCAGAACTGCATCGCCGGCAACAGTGTCGACGGCATGGCGACACAGGGCACGCAGACCGGCGGGCCGGTGAATGCGCAGAACAACTGGTGGGGCGCAGTCGACGGACCCAACCCGCCAGGCAGCGGCGATGCGATTGACTCGGCGACGACGATCGACGCCTCGGCGTTCCTGACACTGGCGGTGCAGGGCTGCCCGCAGCCGGCGACGCCGACACCGACGCCGACGAACACGGCGACGAACACGCCGACCAACACGGCGACCAACACGGCGACGAACACGCCGACGCCGACGAACACGCCGACAAACACGCCGACAGCCACGGCGACGTCGGTCGACATCGACGGCGACGGGATCTTGAACACGGCGGACAACTGTCCGACGATATCGAATGCGAACCAGAAGAACTTGAACGGCGAGATCCTGTTCCTGCCGAAGCCGGTGCCGTCGTTTAACGACGCGACGAATCCGTCGGCGGACAACGAAGGCGACGCCTGCGACCCGGACATCGACGGCGACGGCGTGCTGAACACGACGGAGACGAACGCAGGATTGAGCCCCTACATTTTCGACACGGACGGCGACCGGACGAATGACGGGACGGAGATCCTCTGCGGGTCGGATCCGCTGAGCGCGACGAGCAATCTGTCGGGCACGGACACGGACAACGACCGGCTGCCGGACGCGTGCGAGGCCATTTACGGGACGAACCCGCTGGTGGCGGACACCGACGGGGATGGCCTGAATGACGGGGCGGAAGTTCGGTACTGGATGAGCAATCCGCTCGTGAAGGACACGGACGCGGATGGCTGCAGCGACGGACGGGAAGTAGCGACGGTGGACGGAAACCGCGTCGTGACAGCGGCGGACCTGGCGATCGTCGCGAACGCGTTCGGGAAGCTGCCGCCGGAGTTCCGGCCGTACGACACGAACGGCGACGGCTTCATCAACGCAGCGGACCTGGCGTTCATCGCCTCGAAGCTCGGGGTCTGCCAGCCGACCTAACAGCGGTAGCCACACGCCACGCAGACACGGGCTCGCCAACTGGCGAGCCCGTTCTGCGTGCGGGGGTAGTTGGTAGTTGGTAGTTGGTAGTGCAAGGCCATCAGCAACCAGCGGAGTAATGGAGTGGTCGTGAAATGTCGCTAGGTACGCAACCCCGTGACGCGCCCGCCTCGAATTCCTTCGCCGCCAGACTGAAGCGAGGGTGCGGAGCCCAGCAATGCTTGGGGGGAACTGCCGAGGGTGCTCCATTTCTAGAGCGGCGTGCAGAGGTGCAGCGCCTCTGCCGGGGTTCGGGGGTGTCCCCCGAAACTCTCTCTTATTTCATACGTTGTTCCCGGGTACGCGCGAGCGGACACGGCGGGATCAGCCGAGGAAGTCGGGCAAACGCCGCCGATGCGTCGTAGTCACGAAGCTAATGACCCGATAGAAGCGCAAGCAGCAACCGGCAGCAGCGACCGGCAACCGGTAACCAGCGACTAGCGACCAGTTGCCGGCCTACGGAGCGACGTCGGACCAGGACTTGAAGCCGTAAGGGGCATAGGCGCCGAGCAGGAGGAACTCGAAGATGCCGTGGGCGGCGCCGATATCGCCGAGGCCGTCGACGGTGTAGTCGCAGATGGTCTGGGTGTGGACGCCAGCGCGCTGGACGACGGCGTCATCAGTGAGATCCCAGGTCTCCGTCTCGACGACGAGGGGACCGTGGTACTGGCCGTGCCGCCAGCCGCCGAGGTACGAGTAACCGCCACCCGCCATGTACAGGGTCAACTTCGGCTTCATCGAGATCGTGACGGGCGCGCCGTCGGGCTTGAGCAGGCGCATGTCGCCCCCCTGCCAGAGCCGGGTGCCGGGCTTCAGCGTGAAGTGGTGGTCGGCGACGATCAGCGGCTCGACCGTGCCGCCAAGCGATTGCGGCGACAACAGCTCGGCGGCGGAGTGCCAGCGGTGGCCATCGGACTCTTCGGAGACGGTGTACATCAGGCAGCGGCCATCATCGAACTGCATCGGCGACCAGACCCAGTAGAAGCCACCAGGCTTCGCATCGGGTGGGGGCGCCGAAGGCGGCTCGCCGCCGCCGATTGGGCGGATGCCCCACGAGTGGTCGCGGGTGCCCCACCAGGTCTTGGGGTCGACGGTCCAGGTGCGGCCGCCGGCGGTAAATGAGCCGGACCAGCGGCCGCTCTGCGTCATGCGCGTGTAGTCCATGACGGCGCGGCTGCCGGCGCGGCGGAGGAAGTGGGGCTCCTCGAACGGCGCCGTGCTGCCCTCGAAGGTCAGGTCGAACGAAAGGCCGCTGTCGTTGGGCTCGGCGAAGATACGCGCCTTGCGCAGCGGCTCGACGATCTCGACGCCGATCGGGCCGACCTTCGTGTTCATGCGATCGGAGCCGAGATCGCGCGAGCCGCGAACGATGTACTGCGTCGTCCCGCCGACGACGGCGGTGGCGAAGGCGTCGATGACGCCGACGTTGGGGTACATGCCCATGGCGACCATCAGGTACGCCTCGCCGTCGAGGGAGTAGGCGCCGAAGTAGTAGCGGTCGTAGAAGTTGCGATCGCTGGTGGCGACGCGGTCAACGGTCTCGGGTGTCTGATGGACGAGGTATTCGTCGAGGGCGGTGAACATGGCGTTGCTCCTGTTGGTCGCCGGGCGGATCGCTCTCTAGCGTCGATCGAGAAGGCGGCTGCGTCAATTGGGACGCGGGAAGCGGGAAGCGGGAGGCGGGACGCGGGAAGTCAGACGCGGGACGTTGGTGTCGAGAGCGGACCTTCCGGCTGCTGACGCTGGCTGCTTCTTTGGTCGCTTCGATGCTCGGATTAGAGACAGCGGCACCTCGAAGCGTCACGCTTAGTGCGTAGGGTCACACTCCTTGAGGCCGGTGCGTGAGACAATAGCGGCAAATTCGGGGTTTCGAGAGAGGATCAGCGTGACGAAGGAATCGAGCGACGGCGCGGGCGGCGACGCCAAGATCGGCGACCTCGCGTCGAGCCAGCTATTCCGGGGTCTGGGGCTGGACGACCTGCGCGAGGTCGAACCGATGATCCAGCTGCGAACCTACCCGGCGGGCCGCATCGTTTATAGCCAGGGCGAGCAGGCGGGCGCGCTGTTCTTGATCCAGCACGGCAACGTTCGGCTGTACAGGATCGCGCCTGGGGGCCGGCGCGTCGTCATCGACATGTTGAATGCCGGCGCGCTCTTCGGCGAACTGGCACTCGTTGCCGGCATGGTGTACGACACGTTCGCCGAAGTGTCGAAGGCATGCACGTTATTCGTCCTTCTTCGCCCCGACGTCGAGCGTTTGATCGCCACCCATCCAACCGTCGCAATGAACATGCTGGACGTGTTCGGTGGACGTCTGCTCGTTGCCGAGGACGTCATCGAGCGGCTCGCTCACCCCGCGATCCCGTCGCGCGTCGCTTCATTGCTCATCAAGCTGCTGGATGCAAACAGCGAAGTGAACGGACTCTCGCACGGCGACCTCGGCGACCGCGTCGGCGTGCGCCGGGAGACGGTCACCCGCGTGCTCAACGAGTTCCGTATGGCCGGCATGATCGGCATCGCGCGTGAACGCATCCAGGTGCTCGATGGCACCCGTCTCCAGGCGATCGCCGCGGCGGACTAATCCGAACGGCGAGCGCGCCTCGCATCGACGTTCCCGAACGGCTGCCGTGTATCGCGTCCACGTGGCAACCCCCGAAAGTGACAGACGCGTGTGCGTGCGATCACACGGCGCGATCTGGCCCGTACCTAAGCTCTGACTGATCCGAAGGCAGGATCTCGGCGGAACGCGTCGCGCGCATGATGATTGTGCTCCGGGCGCTGCGCGACGTTGGGCCGATATCTGCGTGCATCGCTCGGTGTTTGCTTCGGACGCTGGCCGCACGCGGTTGACGTTCGGCACGAGCTTCGCTTGGCCGCACGTGGAACGCCAGGTCCTCGATCGCGACGGCTGTCCTGCCCGGGGTGCCGCCGTTCGCGGCTTGAAGAAAGAGGTGATCACGCACACCCGCGGCGATGCGGTAACCGGTTCCCAATCCGACGTTTCGACACAACAAGAAGAGGAAGGTACGTATGATTCGCACAACAAGACGGTTCGTTTTCGCCACGCTGCTGCTGACTCTAGCGGCCGTCGGCCTGATGAGCCTCACTCAAACCAGCGCCCTCGCGGGGGAACATGGAAAGTCGCGGGAGGCCGGCGCGGTCTTCGCAATGACGAACGCCACCGCCGGCAACGAGATCGTCGCATACAGCCGCGCCGAGGACGGCACGCTGGATCGGCGCAGCGGCACGCGGCGCACGCGGGGCCTCGGCATCGGCGTCGATCTCGATACGCAGGGAGGGCTGCGGCTGAGCGCCGATCATCGCTACCTCTATGCGGTGAACGCCGGCAGCGACAACGTTACGGTGTTTGAAGTCGATGGATCCCGGCTACAGTTTCGCCAAATCATCGATGTCGGCGATGAGCCGGTCGCGCTCACGATCTCGGGCAACCTGCTCTACGTCCTGAACGGGTCGGTTGCGGGGAACGGAATCACCGGCTTCCGCATCGCTTCGGATGGCACGCTGGTTCCGCTGCCGGACTCGTTCCGGCCGCTCAGCTCCCCGATCGCCGTTCCCGGCACCATCCAGTTCAGCCCGGACGGCCAGGTCATCCTCGTCACGCAAAAGGTGACGAACGAGCTGGTGCCGCCGTATCACATCATCGACTCGTTCACCATCGGCGCCGATGGCTACGCCAGCGCGATGCCGACTCCGGAGGAATCTCACGGTATCCGGCCGTTCAGTCTCGCCTTCCGGAATGATGGTAAGCTCGTCGTCGTCGAGTCATTCAACGCGGCCGAGACGAAGTCCGCGGCCTCCTCGTACCAGTTGAACCCCGGCGGCACGATCAGCCTGATCACGGGCTCTGTGCCGACGCTGCAGACGGACGTCTGCTGGGTCGTGATCACGAACGACGGCAAGTATGTCTATGCGTCGAATTTTGGCAGCGGTACGATCTCGAGTTTCAGTCTCGATCCTTCAGGCGTGCTGACCCTGCTGAATGGCGCCGCGGCTTCGTTCGGCCCGAAGAGCCAGCCGGTCGATTCCGCCTTTAGCGCCGACGGGCAGTACTTGTATCAACTGCTTCGCGGTCCGGGCGGCGTTGCGGCGCTCCGCGTCGAGGCGGACGCGTCTTTGACGCCGCTCGGCGAGGTTGACGGTGGCCTGCCGGTGAACGACGGCGCCTCGGGTCTCGCCGCGTACTAGCCGGCGTGCGGTGACACGAGATTTCGCAAAAGGCGCAGCGTGGAAATACTCCACGCTGCGCCTTGCTTTCCGGCGAGTTCGTGATGCATCGACGCCGTCTAGCCGGATGCGCCCTCCGGGGACGGCGGCGCTATCTCGCTCCACCCCGCGCGGCGGCGGCGAAGAGGGTGCGGCGGAAGGGGTAGAAGACGGGAGCATCGGGAAACTGCTGGCGCAGCCGGGCGCGGTAGCGGGCCATGAACGGGGCGCGGAGGTCGTCGGGGAGGCGCTCCATGTAGGGGACGAGGGCGGTGCCGGAGACCCACTCGGCGAGCGCGTCTGCGTCGGCGAGGATGTGGGGATAGACCTTCTCGATGACCGTGATGCCGCTGGCGGCGTGCGCATGGAGCAGTGTTGCGTAGGCGTCGATCGCCAGTACGGGCAGTGGGCGCTGCCAGCCGCCGAGCGCATCTCGGAACTGCGGCTCGTTGGCCGTCTCGACGATCAGCCTATGGCTGGGATGATCGTGGTTCGACGGCACCTGGACCGCGAGCTGTCCGCCCGGCGCGACGAGCGCGAGGAGGGCGGGGATCAAGCGCTCATGGCCGTCGATCCACTGCAGCGCGGCGTGCGAAAAGACGAGGTCCCATGTGCCGTTGACGTCCTCGATTGCGCGGTGTTCGAAGCGCAGACCGTGGCGTGCGAGCGGGGCGGCGGCGGCGAGCATCGACGCCGACGCATCGACACCGAGGACGTCGCTTTCGGGCAGACGGTCGGCGAGGCGGGCGGTGAGTTCGCCGGTGCCACAGCCGAGGTCGACCACGCGCATGCCAGACCGCGTTTGGATGAGCGCGAAGAGATCCTCGAACGGGGCGAAGCGTTCGGTCGCGAACTTGCGGTATTGGTCTGGGTTCCAGGGCATGGGGATAGTGTGTCGTTTGTAGCTCGTCGTTGGTAGTGTGGTTCTTCAAGTTCGAGACGACTACGCGTCTCGGTGTTGTCCGACTTGGTCGCATCCATCGCCGTGTACGCGTGTGTGTACGCGGGTGCAACGCTTAGGAGAAGAAGAGAAAGACTGAGAGTGCGCAAGTTGGGGGACACCCCGTTCCTGCTTCATCGACGCGGCGATGCAATCGAGGATCCAGCGTCCAGCCTTCGCTATACTGACGAAACGTTGCCGTTTACGGGAAGGTGAGGGCGTGAGCCGGCTTGCAGATCGGGTGATGCGCGCGCTGCCGTGGCGGCAGGTGCAGGATGCCTCGGCGGGCGTCGCGCCATTTCCTTCGGTCGCGGAGCGCGCACTCGATGCAGCGAACTCGGATGCCGGCGCCGACGTGGATGGGCACGCGAATAGTGCCGCGGCCACGACTGTGGCAACGGTTGGCGCGAATGGCATGATGCCCGGCGCACCTCTCGGCGGTATTCCGCCCATCGATCCTGCGGGTGGCACGCCGTCGGAGAGCCGGATCTTCGGCGGGACGTTTCGGGCGCTGCGGAATCGCAATTATCGCCTCTACTTCATCGGCCAATCGATCTCGCTGAGCGGCACGTGGATGCAGACGATCGCGCAGGCGCTGCTGGTGCTGCAGATCACTGACTCAAAGATCGCGCTCGGCACGGTGACACTGCTGCAGTTCCTGCCGATCACGGTGTTCGTGTTGTTCGCCGGCGTCATCGCCGACCGCGTGCCGAAGCGCAACTTCATTCTCGCGACGCAGATGCTGGCGATGACGCAGGCGATCATCCTCGCGGTGCTCGTGTGGTCGGGCCACGTCGAGTTGTGGCATGTGTACGTGCTGGCGTTGATGCTGGGCATCGCGAACGCGTTCGAGCAGCCGACGCGGCAGGCGTTCGTCGTCGAGATGGTCGGCAAGGACGACCTGATGAACGCGGTGGCTCTCAACTCGGGCATCTTCAACGGCGCGCGGCTGATCGGCCCCGGCCTCGGCGGCTTGATTATCGCGGCGTTCGGGCTGAAGTGGGCGTTCCTGCTCAACGGGCTGAGTTTTGTCCCCGTGATCGCGAGTCTCGTGATGATGAACCTCTCGCACTTGTACGGTACGAACAAGCGGGCATCGGCGAACCCGGTGCACGAGTTGCGCGAGGGGCTGGCCTACGCGTTCCGGACGCCATCGGTGATGCTGATCATCATCCTCGTCGCGATCATCGGGACGTTTGGCTACAACTTCACCGTCATGCTCCCACTGCTCGCACGCTACGTGCTGAACCAGGGTTCTGCCGGTCTCGGATTCATGACGGCGGCGGTAGGGTTGGGCGCGCTGACGTCCGCGCTGATGATCGCCGGGCGCAAAAATGCGACGAAGTACACGCTGTTCGTCGGCGCGGCGTGCTTTTCCGTGATGCTGATGGCGGTGGCGCTGAGTCAGTGGTTCTACGTGACGCTGCTGTTCTTGCTGCTGCTCGGCATAGCGAACACGGCGTTCGCGGCGACGGCGAACACGCTGCTGCAGTTGGCGACGCCGGACCACCTGCGGGGCCGCGTGATGGCGCTGTACATGCTGCTGTTCGCCGGCTCGACGCCAATCGGCGGCTTCCTCACCGGGTATATGGCGGATAATCTCGGCACGCAGCGCGCGCTCGGCGTCAACGCGACGGTGTGCATTATCGGCGTGGCGATCGGGCTGGCGTACTTCGTGTCGCATCGGGCGAGCATCATGGCGACATCGATGGTGGCATCGCCGGCGTGATCGCGCGATGCGCGATGCGCGTTGTGGCGTGACGCGTCGAGCGCGGCTTAGCATGCGGCGGCTGTCGTGTCAGATGTTCCATGGAGGTGATGCGTGGATCTCGAGATGAGCTATATCAAGAATCCGGATGGCAGCCAGACGATGCTGATGCCGGAGGAAAAGAAGGCGGCCGCGATCGCGTTCATGCGCGAAGGCGCCGAGAAGAGCGGCGCGGAGATCGAGGCGATCGTCGAGGAAGGCCACGCCGCGCTGCTTGCGGCGATCGACGGCGTCTCGGAGAGCGAGGCGATGCGGAAGCCGGCGCCCGACGAATGGTCGATCTTGCAGACGATGGACCACGTCGTGACGGGGAAGCGGCTGTTCGCGACGCTCAGTGCCGCTCTCGTCAACGGGCAACTACCGCCGGGTTTCGGCAAGGCGGCCGAGCAGCCATCGGCACAGGACGGCGTCACGCTGAAGCGGTTCGAGACGCTTGCTGATGCTCGGGCCGCGGCTTGTGATGCGCATGCTTCGATGCTGAACGTGATCCGCTCGACGGACGGTGCGGCGCTGCCGGAGACGACCTTCCGGCACTTCATGTTCGGCGATCTCAACTGCCGCGAGTGGATGGTGTTTCAGCGCATCCACGACGACAATCACCGGCCGCAGATCGAGGCGATCCGCGCGACGATCGGGGTTGCAGCGGACTAGATCGGCTCGAGGGATGCCGAAGTGAGCCAGTGCCGCGCACGCTCGTGGATGATCTCGCCGCCTCCCGGCCGCCGCTCGCTAGATCGACTCCATGCGGCGCAGGACGGCGTTCAGCACGGTTGGAGGCACGCGCAGTCGCTCGTCATTCTCATAGAGGTCGCGGAGCTCGACGAATGACGCGTCAGGATCGTGCGTGAGAGCCGCCAACCGGTCGTAGAGAGCAATCCGCTCGCTATTCATTGCTTCCCCGGGCCCGGTCATTGCGCCCCACACGTCCCACGGCAGCATCTCCATGTTGTTGATCGCGGCGACGTCGCGAACGAGATTCCCCGAGATGAACCAGAGGCCTCTCATATCAAGGATCCCGAAGTTCGCCGCGTCCAGCTCGCCAGCGCGGCATCGGGCCCACGCATCTCCCGCGACGAGGAAGCGATCGCGCGGCACGTCGAGGAGGTCAAAGTCGATGTCGAAGAGCTTCCGTTGCACCTCGTCGATCTGTGCGTCGACGAGCAGCCAGCGCTGTTCATCGGCGCGCCAATACTCGCAGACCCAGTGATCGCCGAATTGGCCGCGCTCGAAGTAGCCGCCGAATCCGCAACGCGCTCGCGCCGGCACTTGCCGGGCGCGCAGCATTGCGACCATCAGCAAGCTTGTGTGTCGGCAGTTGCTGATCAGCCGCTCGGCGGCGGGCCTGGCGATGTCGAGCGGCCGCGGGTCTCGCCCGAGGAATCGATCCAGTCGTTGCTCGTTCGAGCGGAGGTGAACCTCGCTCCGTCGCTCGTCCGTCAGCGTAACACCGTAGGCGGGCGCGATATGTTCATGCAGCAGCAGGCCCTGCGCAATACGCGCGAGCGACTCGACGTCGGACGGCAACGCGCCCAACATCGGCGCGTGCTCGCCGGGGTCGGCCATCTTCGCCGGTTTGACGTAGAACTCGAGAATGTCGCGCTGTGAGGTCATTGCGATCCCTGCTGGTCGCGGGTGGCGTCTTGAAGAATGACGAACGGCGCAACGCGCCGCCAGTCCATTTGCGCGACGTCTTTAGCGCCTTCGCACGCGTCCCCACTGCTCGCCATCCGAGGCCTCTCGGAGATGCGCCGCTATCCGGGTTCGGTCCTCCGTTCTTCCCTCGACGCACGTGCTTTGCGCGCGTAATCACCGGCCTAACGCCGTCAACGACGAGTTTCAAACAAGAAGCTGATGCCGCTAGCTTCCAGAGAAGCCGCAGATTAGACTGGAATTCGCGTCTGGCGTCGGCTTGGCGCCCTTATGACGTATAGCGGAGGTATTTCGATGGAACTCAAGAACGTGGTGCTGGTCGATGGTGTGCGATCGGCATTCGGGCGCGGCGGGCGCGGCAGTCTCGTAGCGACGCGGCTCGACGATGCGGGCGCCAGGGTGCTGCGCGCGCTGATGGAGCGCAATCCGAAGGTCAGTCCGTGGATGGTCGAGGACATCGGCCTGGGCAATGTGATGGGCGCGGGCGAGCTGATCCTGATCGGCGCGAATAACGTCGCCCATCTCGCCGGGCTGCCTGCCGAGGCGTGCTCCTTCGACTCGAACCGCCAGTGCGGCTCGAGCATGGAGACGCTGCACCGGGTGGCGCAGTCGATCATGGTGGGCGCGACGGAGTGCGGCATCGCGCTCGGCATCGAGCGCATGGGCCGATCGCTCGCGGGCGGCGGTAACGGCGCACCGAAGACGCGCGTCACGGAGTTCAACAAGAAGCTGCCGCAGATGAACGAGATGCAGCGCAACATGACGCCGGATCACGACAAGAACTTCTCGGTGCCGTTCCCGGATTACATTCTCGATGCGCCCGCGATCACGTCGATGACGCAGACAGCGCAGAACGTCGCGGAGGTGTACAACCTGTCGCGCGAGGAGATGGACGAGTACTCGGCGGAGAGCCACCGGCGCGTGGCGGCGGCCTACGACAAGGGCATCTACAAGGACGAAATCATTCCGCTCGATGTCGAGCTGCCCGTGTTCGACGACCAGGGCAATTGGCTGGCGGACGAGCACGGCAAGCAGATCACGTTTGAGCAGGACGAATGCCTGCGCCGCGGCACGAACGTCGAGGGGCTCGGCGCACTGAAGCCGGTCGGCGGCATCAAGAGCTTCGGCGACACGGACCTGCGGATCACGGCCGGCAACTCCTGCCCGACGAACGACGGCATCTCAGCGGCGCTGCTGATGTCGGAGGACAAGGCGCGCGAGCTCGGCCTGACGCCGCTGGCGCGCATTATCGGCATGGGCGTGGGCGGTGTGAAGCCGCAGGTGATGGGCCTGGGGCCGATCCCGGCGACGAACAAGGCGCTGCGCCACGCGGGCATCTCGGCAGATCAGATCGACCGCGTCGAGTTCAACGAGGCGTTTGCGGCGCAGGTGATCCCGTCGTGCCGCGAGCTGGGCATCTCGATGGACAAGGTGAACGTCAACGGCGGCTCGATCGCGATCGGCCATCCGCTCGGTGCGACGGGCGCGCGGCTCGTCTCGACAGTCGCGCACGAACTGCGGAGGTCGGGCAAGCGCTACGGCCTGGCGACGCAGTGCATCGGCGTCGGCATGGGCATATCGACGATCATCGAGGCGATCTAGGGCTGGCTGTTTGGTCAGTGGAGGTTGGAGGCTGGATCTCGAGATCCAGCCAACGTTACCTCCGTTGCAGTGCTTCTAGCGCTTCTTTGGTTTCCGTGCGCCAACGGGTTCATCACGCTCCGGATCAACGACAAGGTTCCGAACTTGGCCCCGGGATCCGTACGACCTCAACCGATCGCGCGCTTCCCGCTTCCAACAGCGGCGGCGAAGCTGTCGCTGATGTAGTGGTCCGCGCGGATCGCCGCGGTCGCGCCGTCGCCGGCGGCGCTGACGACCTGCCGCGCCGAGTTCGCGCGAATGTCGCCCGCAGCGAAGAGGCCGGGCACCTCCGTCTCCATCCATTCGTTCACATAGATATGGCCGTCGGCATCAGTCTTCACCAGCCCGCGCAGATAGTCGGTGTTCGGCGTCAGGCCGATGAAGATGAAGACGGCCGTCACCGGCAGCACCGACGTCTCGCCGCTCTCGACGTTGCGGATACGCACCCCCGTCACCGCGTCATCGCCGAGGATCTCCTCGACGACCGTGTTCCAGACGAACTCGATCTTCGGCTCCGCAAACGCGCGCTCCTGCAGAATCGCGCTGGCCCGTAGCGCGTCGCGACGATGGATCAGGCTGACGTGCCGGACGTAGCGCGTCACGAAGAGACCCTCATCGAGCGCCGCATCGCCGCCGCCGACGACGGCGACATCGTGGTCCTTGAAGAACGCCGCGTCGCACGTCGCGCAGTACGAGACGCCGAAGCCGGTCAGCCGATCCTCGCCCGGCACGCCGAGCCGGTTGTAGTCGGCGCCGCCGGTGAGGATGACGGCGCGCCCGGTGTAGTCGCCCTCGTCCGTCCGCACGCGGTGGCGGCCGTCCGCCAACTGCTCGATGCCGGTCGCATCGCCGGGCGTCGTCTCCATCCCGTACTTCGTCGCCTGCTCGTGCATCGCCTGTGCCAGGTCGAAGCCGTTGATCAGGTCGATGCCGGGATAGTTCTCGACGCCGGCGGTCAGCGCGATCTGGCCGCCTGTGATCTTGCGTTCGATCATCAGCGTCCGCCGCCGTGCTCGCGCCGCGTACATGCCGGCCGAGAGTCCGGCTGGCCCGGCGCCGATGATGATGATGTCGTAGTCGGTCGTGCTCGTCGTCATGCGCTGTCTTTCCTGCACACGCACAGAGAGCGGCATCATGCCGCTCTCTGTCGTCTTCGATTCGGTTCGCAGCTCGTCTGCCGCCGAAGGTTGCGCGGCAGCCTACAGCGCCGCGTCGAGCTTCTTCTTGAGGTCGCTCTTCGGCCGGAAACCGATGATCGAGCCCACAGGCTCGCCGCCCTTGAACACCAGCAGCGTCGGAATGCTGCGGATGCCGTAGGTCGAGGCCGTCTTCACGTTGTCGTCCGTGTTGAGCTTGACGAACTTCACCTTGCCGTCGTACTCGGTCGACAGCTCGTCGACAATCGGCGCGACCATGCGGCAAGGACCGCACCACGGCGCCCAAAAGTCCACCAGAACCGGCGTGTCAGAGTTGATCACCTCGGCATCGAAATTCGCGTCTGTTACTTCACTCGGCTTGGCCATCGTCATCGTCTCCTTCTGCTTGCCCGTCGCGATGCCCCTGCAGGCGGCGGATTGACTTCTGTCTGCACTCAGAGTACTATACCCCCATAGGGTATGTCAAGCCCTCCGCAAGAAAATGTACAGTGCCATCGGAGCAGCATCATGGCCACCAACTCGGAACAACCAATCAAGACCGCAAGTACGACACGGGTTCCGACCCGAGCCGGCGGCGACGATGCCCTCGTTGAAAGCCCCGCGTCGCCGAATGTCACGACCAAGCCGCTTGCCGCCGACATTGCCGCCCGCCTACGCCGGATCGAAGGCCAGGCGCGCGGCATCGTCAAGATGCTCGAGGAGGGTCGCGACTGCGAGGACATGCTGACCCAGTCGATGGCCATCCGCAGCGCCGTCGACCAGGTCGGCGCGCGTCTCATGGAGTACCACCTCGACCGCTGCCTGCTCGAGGGCTTCGACTGCGACGAGGAGCGCATGGAGCAGCTTCGGAGCGCCCTCAAGCTCTGGACGCGCTTCGGCCAGCCCGCTCCCGCCATGGCCATCCGCCATGCCGCCGAGGACTAGCGGTCGCTGGTCGTCGGCCGGTTCGGTGTTGCTCGCTCGTCACTGGTCAACGGTAGCCTGAGCCGTTACCGCGATATACGCTTCACCAGTCACCAGTCACCAGTCACCAGTCACCAGTCACCAGTCACCAGTCGGACCACAGCGCATGAACCGCACCGAGATCGAGATTAAGCTCAACACCGATCGCGCGTGGCTCCTCGACACCTACGCCCAGCTCCCGGAGGCCGACCTCCTCCGCGCCGCCACGCCGAGCGAGCACGATCCGGAGTCATCGTGGAGCGCGATGGATCACCTCGCCCACCTCGCCGGTATCGAGAGGAACTTCGTCCGCATGATCAAGCGTCACCTCGCCGGCGACCGCAACGCCGTCGGTTTCGCGCGGGACGCAGAGGGCCAGCCGCGGACACGCGAGCAAGTGATGGCCACCGTTCATGAGATGACCGAACAGTGGGTTCGCGAGCAACGCTCGAAGTCGCTGAGCGACGTCGTCGCCCTTGGCCAGGCCGCCCGCGCCGAGACCCTCGCACTGCTCGCAAGCCTCAGTGACGAACAGCTACTCGAGAAGGTGCCCGGCGCGCCCTGGGCCGACGGCACCGTCGGCGCCATTCTCGCGGTCAACGCCGATCACGGCCGCATGCACTGGAAGTGGGTCAAGGACGGCTGGGCCGCTCGTTAGTCGCCTGGTTGTGTTGCTGGTCGCTGGTCTGGTCGCGGAACGAACGTCGACGGATCGATGCTTGATCAAACGTCCCAACCCTCACCGCCTCCACAACAATCGGCGACTAGCCCGCTGCCTCCGCCCCGCCGTCGACGACGAGCGCCGCGCCGGTGATCCATGAAGCTTCGTCCGACGCGAGAAACAGCGCCGCATAGGCGACGTCCTCCGGCGTGCCATCGCGAGCCAGCATTCGCGCTGGCAGCGGCGCCGCCAGCGCGTCCGGCGAAGACTGGATGTTCGTCGGGCAGATGCAGTTGATGCGAATGTTGTCTGCGGCGTACTCGCGCGCCATCTTCTGCGTCATGCCGATGATCGCGCTCTTTGCCGCCGCGTACGCGACGTTTCCGCCGAGCCTCGCCGGCCGCGCCGCCGCGATGTTGATGATCGCCCCCGCACCCTGGCGCTGCATCGCCGGCAGCGCGAACCGCGCGGTCAGGAAGTGCGACCGCAGATCCGCGTCGATTACCTGCTGCCACTGGTCGAGCGGAGTATCGGCCGTCCGCACATCGCCGCCGGCGTAGATCCCGGTGTTGTTGTAGAGCACGTCGATTCGCCCATACCGCTCGATGGTCAGCTGCACCGCAGCCTCCGCCTCGCTCGCATCGACGAGGTTCGTCGCCCGCGCGATTGCGTTGCCGCCGCCGGCGACAATGTGAGCGGCCAGCCGATCCAGTTCGTCGCCGGCGAGACCGGCGAGCACGCACGTCGCTCCCTCGCGCGCAAACACGATCGGCACCGCCGTCCCCTGCCGCCCGCCCGCCCCGGCGATCAGCACGACCTTCCCGTCGAGACGCATCTCCACCTCCCGTGCGCTGCCTGCCGCGCCCGTTAATCAATAACCGACGACCGACGACCAATCATCACCCACCAGTCACCAGTCACCAGTCACCAATCTCACCTCATGTCTCCTCGCTGCTGCGCACAAACAACCCCTTGACGGCGCGGAAGGCGCGCGTCGCAACCGTCGGCCCCGGGTAGGGCGGGTACAGCTCGGCATCGAGCTCTCCCATGTGATAGCGCTGGAACGTCCGCGAAAGCTCGGCGCCGATCAGCAGGATGTTCGACGAAAGGAACGTATAGAAAAGGAACAGCAGAGCGCCGGCCAGCGACCCGTAGACGACGTCGAAGTTGTTGAAGTTCGCGATGTAGATCGCGAACGAGTTCTTCAGTGCCTCGAACAACAGCGTCGCCACCACGGCCCCCGGAACCACGTCGCGCCAGCCCGGCCGCGCCGCCGGCACGATGCGGTACAGCAGGAGGAATGTCGTCAGCGACAGCACCGCCGGGAGGACGATGGGCGGCACCGCCCAGAACGGGTTGCTGCCGGCCAGCGGCCCGACGTGTTGCGCGCTGAGCGACCGGATCGCCCGCAGCACGCCCGTCAGCAGCATCGAGGCCAGCAGCATCGCCCCCAGCACACCCACCTGCATGATGTCGACGAGCTTCGCCTGCGCGAACGGCCGGTGTTCCTGCACCTTCCACACTGCGTTCAGCGATTTTCGGATCGAAGCGAACACCGCCGACGCCGTCCACAGCGTGCCGAGAAGTCCCAGCGCCGCGACCGTTCCGCTCACGCGGTTGACGTTGTCCAGCGCGTTGTTGACCGACGTCCGGCCTTCGGTCTGCGTCAGCGGCAGTGCGTCCAGCACGCGGTCGACGATCGCGTTCCGCAGATCGCCGCTATTGAGGAAGATGCCGAAGATCGACACCACCAGGATCGCCAGCGGAAGGATCGAGAAGAGCACGTAGTAGGAGATCGCCGCCGCGAGTTGGGTGCAGTTGTCGCGCGTAAACCCAAAATACGTCTGCTGTGTGAAAATCCAGATCCGACGCCCCATACCGCATTGTACGCCCGCCATCGGCTACCAGTTGCCGGCCGACGCCGCTCACAAAGCGCGCCATTGCAGGCAGATGCGCCGTCCCGGCGAAAAAGCCTGTCATCCAGAGCGAAGCGAAGGACCTTCTTCGTCCTACGGAAATCGCCCATCGTTCAGGCCGACCGCCCGTCCCAGCACGAAAACCCGTCATCCAGAGCGCCAGCGAACGATCTTCTTCGTACGCCTCCACTCCACCGTCCCCAGCACAAGCCCGCCTCGTAACGAGGCTCCATCGCGCGCGCGTTCCAGCCCCGGATCTCATGTCATCACTCCGTCCTCAGAGACATCTGCCGCAAAACTTCGCAATTCCTCCTGACAGAACGCTGTCACCAGCAGTCCCGTACGATGAAGCAAGAAGAAACGGCACACGTACACGAAGGAGCAAACCATGAACGTCAACCAAATCATCATCAACGTGACGAGCCCGGATCCGCAGCGCCTCGGCGCCTTCTACCGCGATACCGTTGGCCTGCCGCCCAACCCGGATATGGGCGAATTCGCCATGATGGCGGGCTCGACGCCGTTCATGATCGACAGTCACAGCGAGGTTACGGGCCCGACGAAGGAACCGGCACGCGTCCTCCTCAGCCTCATGGTCGACGACATCAAGTCGGAGCAGACCCGCCTCGAAGCAGCAGGCGTGAAGTTCATCCGCAAAGAGGGTAAGCAAGACTGGGGCGGCGTCATCTCCACGTTCACCGATCCCGACGGCAACTACATGCAGCTCATCGAGTACCACCCCGCATAGGCTCTGCCGTCCCGAAGCGCGCAACTCCGCCGGTTCCCCGCGATCGATGACGCCGCACGTCAGTCCTCTCTACCGACGAGAGGACTGACGTCGCGGCCGCGAGCCTCCACTCCCCATCTCGGCTCAACCTCGCCGCACCCGAACCGCTTCCCCACCCACTCGACCGCAGCACCAGAGCACCACGCCCCGTCGCACCCGAACTGCGACCACGAACCACAAACGACGTGCCTCAGCTCCGCGCGAAGTGACGCCACATCTTTGAGTTCCACAGCAGGGCAGCGACCATAGCACCACGCCCCAGCAGATTCGACTAGAAACCACAAACTACGAACTACGAACGACAAACTAACAATGTGGTCCGAACCCCTCACCGCCAGCGCAGCACACGACGGGCCGTTCGCCTTCGTCGTCACTGTTCGTGCCGGCGACGCGACGCCGCTCGCGAGCGTACGCTGCCCGATCAACGCCGTCGCCGGTTGCGGCTACTTCGGCGAGATGATCATCGGCGACGCCAACGGTGCGCCCCGGCAGCGGCTCCGCGCCCTCACCCTCCTCGTGCGCGAGGCCCTGCGTTTTGCCGCCGAGGCGGGAATCACGACCGTGCACACCGACGTCCCGCCGCGCCTCCAGCGATTCGCCGAGCAGATCAGCGGCGTCGCGCCGCAGCGCAGACGCGGCGATCTGACCGGCGTCCTCAGCGGCGAACTGCATGACATCCGCAGCGTCGCGCTCCGCGTCAGCGATGCCGATGGCAACACCCCCGACATGCCGTAATCACACACAACACACCCCGGGAGAAGTCGTCACATGCCGCAATCGACATTCGTGGTCACTTCGACCGAGTACATCGACCTCTTCCACCCGGGCGCGGTCAATACGAACATGTGGAGTCTCGGCACCATCGTTGCCGGCAGCAGCAAGGTCAATCTCGACCGCTGCATTGGCGCGTTCGACGTCTTCGGCGCGGCCGCCGCCGGCCGCCCGCTCGCCCTCACGGACGCGATCACTGCCGCGGACCTCATTCTCAATTGCGGCGCCATCCTCGGCCCCAGCGCCTGGCCGGCGTCAATCGAGCGGCTCACGCGAGCCGACTGGGACGCGGCCAGCGGCGACTGGAACAACTACAAGACAGCATCCGCATGGACGACCGCCGGCGGCGATATCGCGACGCCGCCCGCCGCAGTCGGCTTCACATCACCGAGCGCTCTCGGCGACATCACGATCGGCGGCCTGCTCACCTTCGTCATCGATGCGATCACAAACCGCGGCGGCAAGCTGCTGCTGCGCCTGCGCGCCAACGACGAAAGCACCAGCGCCGGCACAAAGTGGGCGTCGTTCCGCGCCGACCCCGCGCTCACCGTCGCCCCGCGCCTCCGCGTCACCTACATCGCCGCCGAGCCCGTACCGATCGCTCGCCCCGCCGCCGGCACCCTCCCCGGCGATCGCGCATCCCCCATTTCCCGCGCCGATCCCGCCGCCCGCCCGGCGAAGTGGCAGGCGAGGGGTGAGTGAGAGGCGAGAGGTGAGAAGTGAGAGATCGAGATGAGGCGCAAACGAGAGGAAACGAGCTGCTGCGATCCTACGCGCATAAGTCGCCGTCAAAACGACTCCGACACACAACGCGCGTATCGCCTCCGCGTCCCGTTCGCCGTTTTCCCACTTCTCACATCTCGCTTCGCGCTTCCATCTCGCGCCGCACTCCCACCTCTCACCTCCAACCGCCCCAACTAAGGAGACCAACACCCATGCCGACAACCATCACCACCATCCGCGCCCGCGTCCGCCAGGATCTACATGACGAGGACAGCAGCGCCTACCGTTGGACCGACGCTGTCCTCGATCGGCACATCGGCCGCGCCGTCGCCGAGTACAGCCTCCGCGCCCCGCTCGAACAGAAATCCACCCTGACGACGGCCGCGGGCAGCCGCGACATTAGCGTCGCCTCCCTCACCAGCCTCGTCGCCGTCGAAGCCGTCGAGTGGCCGGTAGGCGAGTTTCCGCCGCGCCTCGTCGGCTTCAGTTCGTGGCAGACCACGATCACCCTCGATGCGACAGCGCCGCCGAACGGCATCGAAAACGTCAACGTCTTCTGGACGAAGCTCCACACCGTCGACGGCGCCACATCCACGCTGCCCGTCCCCCACGAGGATCTCGTCGCGCTCGGCGCCGCGGGCTATGCCGCGCTCGACTGGACGTCGTTCGCGACCAACCGCATCAATACGGGCGGCGACGACGTCTGGGGCCGCTACAAATCGTTCGGAGAAGAGCGCCTGCGCGACTTCCGCCGCGAGACCACGCGCATCGGCCGCGCCCAAACCGTCCGCCAGCGCCGCCTCTACACCACCGATGCCCCCAGCATCTTCGAACAGAACCGCGTCAAGTACTGACCGCGGGGCAGTGAGAAGTGAGAGATGAGAGGTGGGGGCGCCTGCAAGTCGATTCGAGAGGTGGGAGGTGAGAGGTGCGTTTCCGGCGATCCGAAAACTGAATGCAGTCGCGCACCAGCCGCCGCCGCGCCGAATCCGTTGCGAAGTTCTGGATCCGATACGGAGTGCAGCCGCCACGACGGCTGCCGGGGGTACGGGGACGTCCGCCGGCAACTTTCTTTCTTCTTTCTCTTTTACCGCTGTGATTCGCTACCCCACCCAGCGAACCCGCGACCAGCACCAACGCTCAAGAACGACAAACGACGAACGCCAACGGAGACAAGAATGAGATCTCTCTCCCTAGAACTGCTCGCCGCCCAACAAAGCGCCAGCACCGAACCGCAGGTCGACGTCGTCGTCACCAACAGCATCGTCGGCGCCCGCCGCCTCGAGTTCACGCTCCTCGATAGCACGGCGCAACCGATCGCCCGGCACGACATCGCCGTCGCCGGCGACGGCAGCGTTACGCGCGTGCGCATCGACTCCGGCAACGTCAAGCAGCAGCGCGTCACCAACCCCGCCGCCGGCCCGTGGACGTCGTGGTCGAACATCACCACCGGCCTCGGCACGCAGGTCGCCTGCGCCGCGAAGAGCGCGCGCGTCGCGATTGTCTACGTTGACGCCGCCGGCATGGGCGTCAAGCTCAAAGAGTCGACCGACAACGGCGCCACCTTCGGCGCAGAGCAGGCGATCGCAACCGCCGCGGCATCCGTCATCGATCTCGCCGTCGCCTACAAGAACAACAGCGGCGACATGGCGATCGCCTGGGTGACCACGACTACCGTCAGCATCATCAAGCGCGCCTCCGGCACATTCGGCGCCGCCGCGACGACGACGCCCGGCGTCAGCTCCTTCGGCGGTATCGCCATGACCTACGGCTTCGACTGGGATATCGTCAGTACCGGCGTCGAGGCGACGAGCCTCAAGCCGACGCTGTGGACTCTCGTCTACGGCGACGGCAACGACGCCGCGCTGAACACGTGGGGCAGCCTGCTGCCGCAGCAGCAAGCCGAGTCCGATGC